>JAQWSU010000024.1 GCA_029243025.1 Pirellulaceae bacterium
CGTCGCTTTCCTCGTACGAAAGAGTTTTAAGACTTGCTCGACGCGCCCATTTAATCTCGCAATTCGCCGGAATCTCTCAAAGAACGGCGTCTGTATTACAACTGCGGTAAAACAGGCGAGCAGGGCACGATCCTGGAGGCCTCTCGCGACGCGGACGTTTTTTCTGAAAATCTGTCGTGCAAATGCCCGGGAATCCTCGCACTACCCTGTATGGCAGGATAGCGTTCGTCGAGCAAGTCTTATTGTGACGACGTGCCTTTTTATTGTGACGACGTGCCGCTCCTGCTGCCCAGCTTTTGAAACGGCCTCCAAACTCGATCAAAGCATGATGAAGCACTCTTTCTACCTACTGCTTGGCATTTCATTCCTCGTTGCCTCCGGCTGCGGAGAGACCGGCAACGATGCGTCTCCCGTTGAGAGCGATACGTCAGCGTCCAGCCCCTCCGAGTCCGCCGCCAAGACTTACGAAACTCGCGGTTTTATCCAGGAGCTCGTGCCGGACGCTCAGGGGGCCTTTATTCATCATGAGGAGATCCCCGACTTCATGGATGAGATGACGATGTATCTGAAGGTTGCTGAGCAAGACGAGTTTAAGGGCCTTCAAATCGGACACCAATATGAATTTGATTTAATGGTCGATCCCGAAACGGGGACGGTCGTCAAGAACTTCAAGCCAACCGGCAAGGTCTCCGAAATCGCCCAACAAGCGGAAACTCCCAGTGAACGGTGGTCACAGGCTCCAACTATCGAACTGGGTGACTCATCCCCTGATTTTGTTTGCACCAATACGACATCCGCACCGTGCAAGAACTCCTGGGGCACTAGGACGTTCGCACGACGATGATCTACACCCATGTTCTGAATCGAGGTGGACGTGGTGTCCGCAGTCCAGCCGAAGGATTGCCCGGCGAGCGCTAACAGAAAACGGCCTATCACGCGGCAACACTCATGAAAAACCCACAAGTCGCTGCTACAATGCAATTTGCAGCGGTTGTCGCGCTGCGCGTTAGGCCGCAAACTTGCAGTCGATAGGTTGATACACTGATCAGGCTAAGACATGGTTATGAGTAAAAAATGAGTATCGCATTTGGAGATAATGTAAGGATTCTTTCGTCGCCAGAGACAGACGCAGAGAACCTTTCAGGGAAAACCGGTCAGGTATATGGAGAGACAGCTCCTTCGCTTACATCCGTTAAGGTTATTGGCGAAGTTAAAAATGACTACGCCATTAACGTATCCATCGAAGAACTTGGAACAGAGTTTTGGTTTGCTCCGGAATTACTCGAACTCATAGACCACGCTGAAGGCGCAGAGATCGTCATTGGAAACTACAGAGCAATTCGTCGTGCTGATGGAACTTGGGAGGAATCAGGAACCAACACCCCCAAAAAATGGTGGCAGTTTTGGCGATAAAACCCATAACAAGTCGCTGAAGCGGACGCGGAAACCGCGCCGCTTAGCTCAAAGCTCAAACGTTAGCACCACGTCTGCTCCGCCCACACCGTGGGTACGCCTTTCTGCAATCGACGAAGGCTAATACCCGTGCTACTTCTCACGCCATTCTGGAGTTTTGAGCGCGAGTTCTCGCGGAATGGACCTGATCCTCCGCAATTCCATTGACACACAGGGCATGGCGTGAACGTTCGCGGTATCGCCGCCTGGCATCGCGTCAATTCAGGCGCGATCGCGCAAGTAGGAAAAACGGAAGACAACTCAAGCCAGGAGAGGGTTTCGGTTCACCACAAGCTGAACTGCCAAAGTGCCAACTCAGGACACTCCAAGTCCAATCCTCTTCATCGCAAGGGGCTTCGTCTTTAGGCTCCGGTTTAGGCTCCGTTTTAGGCTCCGTTTTAGGCTCCGGCTCTCGGAGTGCTTTCTTGTGCCACCTGATGCCCGTCCGAGCTGCAGGGAAGCCGCTCGCTCAGTACGGCGATTGGGTGCCCCCACTCTGATGACAGCTTCGGCACTTGTCGACTACTCGAAAGTGCTTTCCGGGCGGTGCAAATGACGGCGGGAATGAACTTTGATTTCTACCTGCGGGCACGAATGCCACCAGATTGTTGAAAAGGTCCAGGAAATCGGCTTGAAATACATGATGGCCGAAACGGTCGTCTACAGTCGCCAATTCCTGTTTATCAAGGAGATGCACAACGAAAGGTGAACTCGGAAAGATCCAGCACTTGGCGGCTTCCCATCCGCAGGACATGGATGGCTGGCCAAGTTATTGGGAAGAGATGATCTCGATGTACTATGCCACGTAAGTGGTAAGTCCGTGTCTCGGTCTGGTCAACCGACCGGCCGAGTACGTCAGTTGCTTGGGGTCAGGCGTGGTGCGCGATGACATCGCGGAAAAGTCGGGCAATCGCTTTGCTGTTCAGTCGTGCCACATCAAGGTGAAGGACAGCGATCTCACGGCCCCCGTGTGGCGATGTCTCTACGATGTCGCCCGGCAGTACCGTGAGAGCTTTGACGTGTATGGATCGAAAAAGAGCTTTGAATGGACACTGAATATCGTTTGAAAGTGACATTGCCCGAGAGGGCTTACGTCCCGGGCAGTTCCAAAGACTCTTCTTTGAGCATGTCGAGTACGAATATACGGATGAGATTGTAGACTGAAGTGGTCGAGCGGTTATGATTAAGAGCGGCGGTGATTAGGGAGTTTGTCGCCCTTCGCTCCGCGAAATTGGCGCTGTACGAAAAGAGACATTGAATTTGAATAGCAATAGAATAAAGCCCGATATGAATCATCAACGCTGGTTCAAGCCACTTCTGATTAAACTCCTTCTATGCTGCGCGGCACCACTCTCGCTGGCGGACGATGAGCCTGCTGCGCCGCTGCAGAATCCGACGATCACGGAGGTTCAACGGGAGTTTTTTGAAAAGAAGATCCGCCCTGTGCTGGCCGAGCAATGCCTCGACTGCCACAACTCGATCAACGAAAAAAACGGTGGCTTGGCCCTCGACTGGAGTCAGCCTTTAAGACTGGGAGGGGATTCGGGGAAGGTGATCCTACCCGGTGATCCCGATAAAAGTTTATTGATCCAGTCCATCCGTCATCAGGCGGGGGTGGAAAGTATGCCCGACGAAGCGCCCAAGTTGGTTGACAGCGTCATCGCTGATTTCACAGAGTGGGTACGCATGGGGGCTCCGGATCCACGTCACACACAGCCCACGGCCGCGAGTTTGAAAAAAGGGGTGCGCAGCTGGGACGATGTGCGGGACGACCGTAAAAAGTGGTGGTCGTTCCAAGCGATAACCAACCCTGAACCACCGAAGGTGAATAACGCCGATTGGCGCCACAACCCCATTGATGCTTTTGTGTATGACAGTCTGAAACAGCAGCAACTGATACCCAGTGACGTCGCTGATCCACATACTTTATTGCGCCGGGTGTCGCTGGTGCTGACGGGGTTGCCTCCGTCACCTGACGACGTGACAACATTTACGTCGAGCAAAGATCCGAACCGCTATGAAAAATACGTCGACACATTGTTGGCCAGCAAGGCTTATGCGGAACGTTGGGCCCAACATTGGATGGACTGGTACCGCTACAGCGAAAGTCATGGCAGTGAGGGCGATCCCCGTATCGCATTTGCCCCACAGTACCGTGATTATTTGATACGGGCCCTGCAACAGGATGTGCCGTACGACCAGCTTATGATCGAGCATCTGGCCGGCGATCTGTTGCCGAACCCCCGACTCAATAAAGAAACCCACGTCAACGAATCAGCCATTGGCCCCGCACATCTGCGTATGAACCCTTTTGGTTATGGGGTGGTGGACGCCTATCAGGAATTGGTGAATTTCACCGACAATCAGGTGGATGTGGTGAGCAAGGCCACCATGGCTCTCACGGTGTCATGCGCCCGGTGCCACGATCACAAATTTGACCCTGTCAGTCAAAAGGATTACACCCGCTTTTATGGGGTGATGATCAGCAACCGCCCCACCACCATTGTCGTGGATAGCCAGGAAAAACAACGCCGCCATCAAGACGCTATCAAACAACTGAAACCTCAAATCAAAAAAGCTTTTGCTACCTACTGGCTCTCTCAAATGGAGTCACTTGAAGACAGGCTGGAAAAGGTAGAGAGCACCAAGGAACAGCATGAGAGTGATGCACTCACCCCATGGCTTCGGATGAAAGAGGAGGGGCCTGAAGGATTTGAATTGTATTGGACGCGATTGCAGGGGCATGTGGGGCGGGTGAAGGCGCACAACAAAAAGGTTAAAGAAAAAGCTACCGCTTACTATGATTTGCGCGACTCGGAGGTGGCGGCCACGTTTTTCAAAACAGGCAATGGCTCGCATCTATCCCCACAGCCTGCGGGCTCTTTTGCCTTGAGGGGGCAAGGGGAGAATGTTTTCCAAGGTGTGTACCCTGCCGGGGTGTACAGCCATCTCATCAGCGACAAACATGCGGCAGTGATGGGTTCGCCCCGTATGACGGTGTCAGGCAACAATCTCTGGGTACGCGCCGCCGGTGATAAAGCCAAAAGGCGTTATGCGGTTAGGCACTACCCGTTTGGAGGCTTGCTGCACGATGATCATCGCCTCAGTCAATCGTTACCCGTGTGGCAAAACTCGCGGAAGCTGGCTATCTGGCAGGGTGAAAAAATTCATTATGAATTTCGCACCGCTCGCGACGTGATCAGCGGACCGGGGGACGAGCGTAGTTGGTGGGGGGTGAGCGAGATTTTGATGGGTCCTGAAGCTCCGCAGAGTATGGGAGCCCCTCTCAGTTTGTGGGTGGCCACGCCCCCTGTGGACAAAGCTTCTTTGTTGAAATCGTATCAAACAACCCTACAAAATATTTTGAACAAATGGATGGCCGGCACGGTCAACGATGACGAGGCGGAGTTTTTGGGGCAGTTGCTGCAACGCAACGTGTTGAACCACAACATCAAACAACTACCTGAAAACGTGGTGGCACTGGTACAGCAATATCGCAGGCTTGAAAATGATATCCCCGTGCCCACCCGCGCCCCTGGAGTGTATGAGTCTGACCCGCTGGATGCGCCCTTTCTGAATCGTGGTGACCATCAAAGTGAAGGGGAGGCGGTGCCCCGGCAATTTTTAGAAATGTTTGCGAACAAACGTTACAACAAAACAAACAGCGGGCGGCTGGAGTTGGCGCAGGATATTGTGGGTGACAATAATCCCCTGACCCGACGTGTGCTGGTGAACCGTTTGTGGAATTACGTATTTGGCGCCGGCCTGGTGACCACCACCGATAACTTCGGACGCATGGGGGGGCAACCCTCGCACCCCGAACTGCTGGATTTTCTGGCCAGTGATTTCAAGAAGAAGGGTTGGTCGTTAAAGAGGAGCCTCAAGTTGATGGTGACCAGCCGTACTTTTAAATTGAGTAGTCAGAGCACTGCAGCCGCCAAACAGGTTGATCCTGTCAACAGGTACTTGTCTTTTTACACACCGCGTCGCCTGGACGCGGAGGCTATTTATGACAGTTTGCATTTTGTGGCGGGGCAGAACAAGCGCGCGATTTATGAAAGCGTGATCCGTAACCGCTTGCACCCCTTCCTGACGGCATTCAATCGCCCGGTGCCTTTGACAACGGTGAGTCGGCGACCCAGCAACAACGTGCCGGCCCAGGCCTTGAGTTTGATGAATGGGTTGGCGGAGGATTTGTCTGGCGATCTATTGAGCCGTGTAAATATGAAACGGGATATGGACGTCGTGTTGCGTGAGTTGTTTGTGACGTTTTATGCCCGTGAGATCAGGGCAAGCGAACGTACGCTGTGCCAGAACTTCTTAGGTGACAACCCCAATGCCGAAGACTGGCGTCGCTTGATTGCCACGTTGTTAAATTCCAAGGAGCTGATCTATGTCCATTGATGCTTTTTGCCGTCGACGCTTCATGCAGCTGGGGTTTGGCAGCCTGGGCGGGCTGGCTCTGAGTCAATTGAGTGCGGCGGAGACGAAGCCCCGGCATCATCACGCGAAGGCGCGCTCGGTGATACTTTGTTATATGTCGGGTGGGGTGAGCCACGTCGACAGTTTTGACCCCAAGTCTCAGCTGAAAGAGCTGCATGGCAAAGACATGCCTGGGGAGATACTGCGCACCCAGTTCGACAACAACGGCAAGATCATGCAGTCGCCCTGGACGGCAAAACGACATGGCGAGTCTGGTTTGGAGATGACGAATCTCTTCCCACGCATCGCAGGCTGCGCCGATGACATTGCTCTGGTACGCAGCATGACGGCAAATTTTTCAGAACATGCCCAAGGGAATTTTTTCATGCATTCAGGCTTCCCCTTCCTGGGTTTGCCGTCGGCGGGGGCCTGGGTGAATTACGGTTTGGGCAGTGCGAATCAAAATCTCCCTGGTTATGTGGTGCTCAACAACAAAACTGGCATTCCCCACGGGGGCAAATCGATTTTCGGCAGTGGCTTTTTGCCTGCCACCAACGGTGCCTCGTTTTTTAATCTGGATCAGGAAGAAGTGGTGAGTCGTGTGAAGCCACGTCGGCCGTTGAAAGAGCAGCGTACGAGCCTGGAATTTTTGACGCAGCTGGATGGCGCCTTTGCCAAACGCTCGGCCGCAGAAGGGGAGGTGCAGTCGGCTGTGAAAAATTATGAAACCGCCTTTCGCATGCAATTGGCGGTACCTGAATTGATGGACCTCGACAAAGAACCGGCCTATCTCAAACGGGCTTATGGTTTCGAGAACAAAGATCCGCTGGTGGCCGGTTATGCGCATCAGTGCATGGTGGCCCGTCGCTTGGTGGAACAGGGTGTGCGCTTTGTCGAGTTGTCTTGCTCCAACTTCAAAGGAGACGGGCAACGGCCCAACCCCTGGGATCAACATGGCAACCTGCCCCATGGTCATAAGGAAATGGCCCGCCAGGTCGACCAGCCCATTGCGGCCCTCATCAATGATCTCAAACAGCGTGGCCTGCTGGAGAGCACCTTGATTATTTTTACCGGTGAGTTTGGCCGTACGCCGTTTTCACAGGGCAGTAATGGCCGCGATCACAACCCTTATGGTTTTAGTCTGTGGATGGCCGGCGGGGGAATCAAGGGAGGCAGCGTGCACGGGGCCACCGATGATCTGGGGTACCATGCCATTGAAGACAAGGCCACGGTGTTTGATCTGTGGGCCACGGTGTTGCACCAACTTGGCATGGATCATGAAAAGCTGACCTACCGTTACGGCGGGCGCGACATGCGACTGACCGACGTGCATGGAAACGTGATGACAAAAATCCTTCTCTGAATATCGAATATAGGCATCGTCGATAATCTGAAAACGTTGCCTTGCGGATCTCTTCGGTCGTGAAACCGTTTCGTTTACTCGCGCCAAACCTCAATCTCCGTCGCGCCGCTGCGAGCTTTGCCTTTGTGAGTAAACACGATGCGTAGTTTACTGGTCGTGACCTTGGGAAATGAGATTGTGTTTGCCCTGCGACCCGCGGGAAGCTTCGGATCGGCGACTTGTTGCTTCGCCTCAACCCAAGCAGTTCTATTCCAAGTCTCCACTCGCATCTGCGTCGGAGTTTGAACGCCGCCGCGGTCATCATAGATATGTATCACGGCCCGGCTTACTTCCTTTTTCTCTCCAAAGTCGATCGCCAACCAATCCGACTTATGGGGCGATCCGTAGCTCGTCCAGCGATTGACGGGATTGGATTTGTGGATGATTTTTCCGTCGATTGCCGAGCTGGGAACGCCGCCGTAAACGTCATGGTGCGAGCAAGTCGCTTTTGGAAATCCTTGGCCTGTGGAGTTAGCAGCAATGTTTCCCCGCGGCGGCGAAGGGGGCTGATAAGGGCGTTTGCCAGCTCCCCAGACTTCAAGCTCCGTCAGGCCACTTTGCGCGCCGTCCGCGTGATGCAGCACCACCCGTAGTTGTTGGATTTTCATTTCAGCGAAGGTAATCGTATTCACACGCCGACCAGCAGGGGTTTGAGGCGAACGAGTTTGCCCCGGCACGTCTGTCCAAGTTTTGCCGTTGTGATACTGCAGGTCAAACGACTTTGGCGGAACGATACCGTTGCCATCATCGAGCAAATTGACTTTAACGGTATCAATTGCTCGGGACATTCCCAGGTCGATCGACACCCAATCGGTCGAACTCTCAGAACCAAGTGCCGTCCAACGATTGACGGGCCGAATGTCGTACCGAGATTCACCATCACAAATCATGTTGAGCGAACTGCCTTTTCCAACGATAGAGGCAGTGAAGCGGGGGAAGTAGTCGCCATCGTTGTTGACTGCGTAGTTGAAACGAACCTCTTTGGGCATTGGCACTTCGAGTGCGGCCGGAAGAGTTACCGTTAGCTTGCTCAAAGTTGGCGACGCGGCGAGTTTCGTGCCGTTGACCAACAGATGCAATCCTGCACCACGTTCATACCGCTTTCCCGTCCGGTCCCAAAAGATCGACAAGCGATGACCGCGATAGGGTACGTTGTCTAGCGCGAAGTAGTCCCATGTTGCCGGTGCCAACGGATCGATCGTCAATTGATCGCCGTCGGACGGTTTCAGCCCAACCAACCCGGTGATAACCAGATCGTTGAAATTCGAATGAAAATAGTGTTCGCTGCGATTGTGCATGTCGTGCCCATCCCACGAACCTGTCTCCGGGTGCAGCGCTTCGGCAATATAGGGCTTACCGTCTTTACGCTGGGAGACGGCAAAAATGTGAAGCAGCTTGAGGTAGTCGTCCCGCGTGACGTTCTGCTGCTCATAGTTGTGTAAGACATTGGCCATGGCTTTGAGTGTCTGGGTTGTGGCAAATGGCCACGATTGCCCGCTCCACCAACAACATCCCCGTTGCAATAAGAACATCGGGTCGTTGCGTTCGGTCGTGGTCGGTCCAAAGGGAGCAAAGAAATAGTCGCGATCCATCAAGAACTTCCAAGCTTCTTCATAACCAGCGTCTGGCAAGTTGAACGCCCAAGGGACATAGCCATGAAGCTCTCGGCCATGAGCACTACCAGCATGTTTACCACTCTGATAGGTAAGCGTGTTCGCCTTAACGACGTTGCCCTCTTTGTCGTTCTCGTCGCGAGACGACATGGGAAAGAAGAACTGACGCTTGGGATCCCAGAGTTGCGTTTGAATACGCTTTTTGAGTCCGGCAGCCTGCTGGCGATACTGGGCTGCTTGTTCTTTATTGCCGGCAAGGTCAGCGATGCGAGCGATCGCATTGGCATCGGCCCACATGTAGGAGTTGAAGGTCGGGCGATAGGCGCGATCGCCGCGCAAGATGTCTCTTGTTTGTCGACTGTTGATATTGAACTCCATGCCATCGTCGTGACCCGTTTGCCAAAACATTTTCATCTCCGGCACCCAGTGTCGCCGCTTCCACTCGTCGTCGTTGTTGATCAAGTCGGGCAACAGATCGACAATAAAGTCTTTGTTAGGATGCACTTGATGCGTTGCCCAAGCAGAGTCTGCCATCCACGATGAGTATTTGCGAGGTTGCGCCCCGGGCGTTCGAAACCAGTAACGTAAGTAGTCGCGCGCGTAATGGGGATCGTTCAACCAGCGAATTTCATTGAACTGGTGACCCGCAGGACAAGCGATCGACCCGTAGGCACCTGACCAGAACGGACGATTGGCGAACTCCGTCAACGAATAACCACTATTCGGCGAGCCGTAACAGAGGTGTCGAGTGACCAATTCCCAACGGTAGTAGTAGGTCGTGTTGATCTCCGCATCGGGAGAGTCGAAGAAGGGTATGTTTGCCTTGTACCAATCGAAATCGCGATTGCTCCAGAACGTCTGGGCATCGAGAAGTTCCTGTTTGTCGAGAACCTGCGCCGAGCTGACCGTTGCGAAGGAAAGCAACAGAAACAGCGGAACAAGAGAACGAAGGGTCAAGAGCCTTCGATGCGACTTCGTTGTGTAAAACATCGTGTTTAACTCCAAACAGACTTATCGACCAGCCCTTTTGATCGACGTGTCGGTATCGGCGAGCTGTCGTTTCGCTCGCTCGATTTCAATCGTACGTATCATAGCGGACCAAATAGCCAACAAGTCGACAATGTCGTTAGACGCTCACCTCTGTGAAATCGCATAGCCTGCCTGCACAATATCTCATAGCATGACAGATCTCATAGCATGACAGATCGTTTCCGCTAGGCTTTTTGGTTGTGTTCGCCGTGGCGTCTTGAACAGCTGAAGGTAGTTTTGCAGCAAGTCGAGCGAAAGTCGATGACCCGCGGAATGATGTGAACACCCTCACGAACGATTCGCCTGAATAGCACCACGTAATTTACACCGCCGTAGTGAGATGTGAACCTGCTTGTCGCTCCGATATAAATACCGAGGATTCCAACATTATCTCCACTCCAAAGGGCACAAAATGACTGATGCCATCAGCGAAAAAATATTGGCCACAATCGATGAATGGCGACCGAAGCTCCTTGCCCTCAGCGTAGACACCGTTCGTTACAAGCCAAGACCCGACCGTTGGTCGATTGCCGAAGTCATCGGGCATCTCGTCGATTCAGCCTCCAACAACCATCAACGATTCGTGCGGGCTCAGGAATGTGATTCACTCAAGTTTCCGAAATACGACCAGAATGCTTGGGTGTCCGTTGGCAAGTACAATCAATCCGACTGGCCGTCACTTGTCAATTTGTGGCACTCGTACAAGCAACACCTTGCCCAACTCATACGTAACGTCCCGATCTCGCAACTCGATACTCCGTGTACGGTCGTGCCTTACGAAACGTGCACGCTGCAATTCCTGCTCGAGGACTACTTCGTGCACTTGCAGCATCATTTGGACATTTTAAGCGACAGGATTGTCGGTGAGCAGTAACGCGAAATTCAAACGCCGCCGGTTTTCGCCTTTGAGCCTCAACCTACCTCGTCCGATCTCTCAGCGAGCCGGGCTACCTTCAGAGTTCCGCCAAATAAAAACACACCGCTGCTGCCGCAGGCTTGGCTTTCACCGCCGGAATCGACGGTACGCCTCTGACGGCCGCTGCGGCGCCGAAGGGCGACAACGCGTTTTCTTTCTGGATTCGGTTCTTCCTTTTCGGATACACGTGCCTGAGCAAGGGCGCTCGAGTAGCCAAACCCTCCGGCTGCGAGTCCCAGACATGCGCCGGCCACGCCTTTCATGAGATTTTCTTGTTGGTCGATGCGACCTAACGAATGGATTTCGGCGGTACATAGGTAACGCCGGAGGGTTCATGATGAGTGGGGATCTCTTTACACATCTTCTTTTTGATCGCCGTGTATTCAGGATTGCCCGCCAGATTGCTCCATTCCCACTCGTCCTTCGTGTGGTCGTACAACTCTTCGGAACCATCTTCGTAAACGATATACCGATAGCGTTCTGATCGAACGCCATAGTTCTTGTAGCCAAACGTGGTGACCGTCGCGTGATTCCAGGGGGCCTCAGGATCTGTCATTAATACTGAGAGGTCGTTTCCTTCGAGTTGATTTTCAGGGGGTACACAGTCGGTTAAGGATGCGAGTGTCGGATAGATGTCCAGCAAGTTCACCGGCCGGGCACAGGTCGATCCAGGCCGAGTCACTCCCGGGACGACCCACAAGAGATTCACTCGAGTGGCTCGCTCCCAGAGGGAGTATTTTCCCCAGCGCCCCTTTTCGCCATGATGGAAGCCGTGGTCACTCCACAAAACAATGATGGTGTTATCGGCATACTTCGATTTTTCGAGTGCCTCAACAATCTGGCCGACGAGTTCATCAACCATCGCGGTGCACGCGAGATACGCCTGGATGGCGGGTTTCCATTGGCCAGTTTTCCGGATTCGATCCAGCCAAGGATTGTGTGCCATCTTGGCGTGGGCAGCGGGAACATCATCCAAATCGTTTTCAAGGTAACCTTCCGGCAGTTTGATGTCCTTCAGCGGGAATCGATCAAAGTATTTCTGAGGAGCATAGTTGGGCAGATGCGGTTGGAAGATACCGGCTCCGAGAAAGAAGGGCTCCTGCAACTCTCCGGTTAGCAATTGTTCTGCCGCCCAATTCGCAGTTTTGCCATCGGGATGGTCATCGACGGTTACATCAGGACGGCAGGGCCCCCAGTCGACCCTTCGCGCCCAGCCGCTCATCGGAAGCTTGGAGGAGAACTTGAGCCCCTCCCAGGAAGGAAGGTCTTGCGTTTTGCTTGGGTAATACTCATCAAAGCCTCGCCCCTTGACCTCGTTGTTAAAGTGGTAACCGTGAAAGAGTTTTCCAGCACCGCAAACGAAGTACTCGTTTCGCTGAAAGAACTCAGGCAGAAGAACCGAGTTATTCAAAATTGGGTTATGAATCAGCGAACTTTTGTTGATGTAATTACCTGACGTCGATGGCCTGATCCCGCTCATGATCGCCGACCTCGAAGGACCGCAAGCGGGGGCAGCGCAATGTGCGTTCGTGAAGACAATCCCTTTGGAAGCCAATTGATCCATGTGAGGGGTGTGGGCCTGGGGATTGCCCTGCAAGCTCCCAGTCCAGTCGTTGAGATCATCGATGGCAATAAACAGAACGTTGGGTTTACCGTCCTTGCGGCCAATGTCTTGAGCGTTGATGCTTTTTCCTGCCGTGAATAGTGTCAGCACGAGCAGAGCGAGAATCGATATTTGCCGCGTTGTTGTCATCTGTGTGCTCCCTAGCCAACGATTCTCTGGAATAAATTGTGAGTGATCTGCTGGACGCGTTCATCGGGTCCCTGTTGGGCGACTCCATGGCGTCGGGGGTTCATGTGCCCCGGCGGGCTGGATATTCCATTGGCCCACCAAATCGTGGCGGCATTGAAGACGACATTATTTTTAGGACCGTCATAGAGTGTGGCGGTGTAGTGCCCCACTTTTTTTCCGTTGGTCAAGGCGTCCCCTTCAGCAACAACGTTTATTCCTGGCAGATCCATCCTCGGGGCGCCGTGCCATTCCCAGCCAAGTAGTCCTTTGATGGAATCTCCCTTCTTCATTCCGGTTCCTGCGAACAGCCAGTGGTCCGGCATTGCACAGGTCCAATCACCTGCGCCGATGCCACGACCGCTCCCTTCCCGATCCAGTCTTCCGCCCATCAAGAGGGCACCATCCGGTCCCATGTTGGGTTCGAAGGTCTTGTCGTTGAGCGCCTTATTGAGCAGCCTTTGTTTGGCAGCTTCAGAGATATTCTCCGGCATCGGCATGAACCAGCCTTCACGTCGAATGTTGCGATTCGGCGCTCCATTGCTTGAAGGCAACATCGGTACAACACACAGGACGGAATTGCCGCCGAAGAACGCGAGGCTGACACCTGCGTCGCGTGCCTTGATGGCGTTGTCATACATTTCCAGGCTCCAGTATTCGTCGTGCCCAACTGAGATAAAGCCCTTGGCGCGGAGTAGACCTTTGGGGTCGGTGTGCGTGTCGACGTTGGAGATGTAGGAGACGTCGTATCCGTGCTTCTCCATCCAATACGCCAGAGGAAACTCCCACGGTAGATACTCGCCGCTGCCGCCTGACTTCTTCAGTCTGTTGACTGGATGCGTGAAGAGACCATAGGGACGATCAAAGCTTACCGTCCCACTAGGTACACCAATGCTCGTCCAGTCCTCGTGCTCAGTGTAGATCGAATAGTCCATTGGCCAGCGGTTGTAAGCCGACCAGGTGAGATCGCTGCATTGAAACAGAAAGTCGCACGGACGGTCGTCTCGCACGATGAAGATTACGTAGCTCTGGATGCCACTTCGAGCGGCGGTCATCTTG
The DNA here is from genome assembly GCA_029243025.1 of Pirellulaceae bacterium. Classification (NCBI taxonomy): domain Bacteria; kingdom Pseudomonadati; phylum Planctomycetota; class Planctomycetia; order Pirellulales; family Pirellulaceae; species Pirellulaceae bacterium. The sequence goes on from JAQWSU010000024.1 coordinate 13,683, forward strand.
CCAAGATAGACGCCACTGGGCCAACTCTCAGGAATCTCCAACTCAAGTGTTGGTTCCCACTGGCATTCGCGAACGTAGTTCTCGCCGACTGAGGGATCCGGTTGCGTGTACGCCTTGAGTGATTCGAACGTCTTCATCAGCCGAGCGCCCGAGCCGTCGTAGTAGCCTGTTCGGAAAATCTCGAGCTTAAAGTTGGATTCGGGATTCGCGCTGACCATGATCTTTAAGGTCTCGCCAGCTCGCATGCTGTTCGCGCTGCAGTAGCCTTCGATCTCCAGGCAACGTCCATTCCTAAGGTGCTTGTTGATCTTTCCAGGCACGTTGCGCGTCTTGGTCAGCATCCAGTCACGCGTTCCCGCTGCAGCGTTCTCTCGCTTGATCGCATCTCGCCCTGCCGTATGATTTTCCGCAGAGTGCACCAAGCGATGGGCTCCTGTCGCAGCAATCAGACCTGTCGCCGCAGCCCCTTTGATCGCTTCACGGCGGCCAAATGTGCCTTTCAATTTTTTTTTATCGCTCATGTTCTTCCTCGAAATAGTGCTTGTCTTTGTGCGAATGCTGCTGCACATTCAACCATGTTTCGCTTGCGGTAAGTCTCGCGATCGAAGCTGGGAGTCTGGATGGGAGAATAGTCCGAAGTGCTAACGTGCGTATTAAGGTCATGAGCCCAGGGCCAACAGGCTCAGAAGAAAGAGAGGGGAAGGCGATTCCATCGGACTATTGATCCGAGTTTTTCTGACTCTTTGATTTGGCTTCTTTGCGAGCTTTTCTACGTGCTTCGCGTTTTGCTTTTCTTTTCACTTTGTCGTCCGGAATGGGTTCATCGGTAACTCCCAGATTTCTCTTCAAAGCTCTTGGCACCGTTACCGTTTTGCCCTTGATTTCAAGTTGTTTGACGATTTCAATCTGTTTGCCGATCTGGCCCGGTTCAGCGGCGTTCCCTCCGGGAATGAATTCTCCAAAAGGACGACCAATGACTTCGAGGTCCTGCTGCATGCGATAGCGCATCTCTTTAAGGCGCGTGGCTTGAGCTTTTTGATAAGCCAGGTTCTTCATTTCTTTCGGATCCCTCTTCAGGTGGTAGAGTTGATCTTCGTCAAAGAAACCGGGGCGATCTGCTCCTCGCACTCCGATGCCCAAACGTCCAATGTAGGACATGGCTCTCGGTAAGTTACGCGGCGCGGATTTCTTAATGGTAGCGATCTGATCTTCGGTGTAGCGAACGGCAATGTAGGACCAATCTTTCGTGACCGTTGCCCGGGCAGCTCCCATTTCGAGATAAAGATGATTCCGCCAATCTCTGGCTTTTCCGTTTTTGAGAAGAGGGGTCAAACTTTGTCCATCGATCCGGTAAGATTCCGGTTTTGCCGCTTTACCCAGTTCGAAGAAGGTGGGTACGAGGTCAATATTCTGCACGAGTTCTTCACAGACCTGCCCTGCAGGGATTCCTTTTGGCCAACGCATGATCATGGGAACTTGACAGCTACCGCGTGAAAAGACGGAAGCTTTGCCATCGCGACCGTGATCTGGCGCAAAAATCACCAGCGTATTGTCATCGATTCCGAGTTCCTTGAGCTTTCGGAAAATCGCCCCGAGTGAATCGTCGATCCAGGCTTCACCAGCCACATGGCTATCGGGGTCGAAACCTTTTTCAGTGATGGTTTTGAGAAGCTCGGCGCGCGGTGTCATGACCTCTGGAAGACTTTCAACTTCCCCCTCTCCGGTGATGAGCGGGTGATCCATGGATTTTCGCCAGGACCGATCCGGCCCGTGCAGTAGGGTGCTGCAAAGATGAAGGTAAAATGGGCCGTCCTTGTTCTCTTCAATGAATTCCAGAGCTGCCACCGTCGTCCACTCTGGGTTGTGCATGGAATAGGGCGAAGGCGTATTTTCCGGGTAGACGTTCTTCGCCCAGGAAAAGCCCAGCGTTTTGAGGTAACGACGCATCCAGCGTTCATTGTGTTTGAACTGAGCCGATGTCTCAGGCCCAGGACTCGCGTGTTTGGGAATGTTGATCCATCGGTCTTTGCCTTGATAAAACTCCGGAAGATCCAATTTGGAAGTGAGGTGGAATTTCCCAACAAATCCGGTGGTGTAACCGGCTTCACGGAGAATATTTCCGACGTTCATCCTGTCGCGCTCCAGAGCGACATTGAAATTGGGAAGCCCCTGATTCTCTTTGCCGCCAACCGCTTCGGTGTAAAGTTTGCTATGCGAGTTGCCAGCGAACCGACCCGTCAGAAAGCTGTATCGAGAAGGAGTACAAACCGAGCTGCTGACGTAAGCGCGAGTGAACTTCATTCCTTCCTCCACCATGCGATCGAGATTCGGAGTGTAGGTATCGCCCCCAAACGCGGCGATGCTCGATGCGTTCTGATCGTCGATCAGAAACATGATGATGTTCGGTCGCTCTGCGCGAGCGGCGGTTGCGACCACAGCCCAGCAGCAGAAGATCGAAAATGAGAGGAAGGTTTTCATTCTGTGACTTTTGGGCAATATCATGTGGGGTTGATCTGGCTCTCTAAAGGGCGAATTAGTCCGATGATTCAGGAGTTTGGCGAATTCGCTTTGCTTCGCGTGCTTTGATCCGTGCGGCTTTTTTTGCCCACGCTGCTTTCTTTTCTTCTTTCGACATCTTTCTGGCTGGCGAACAGGAATCAGAATACCAGCTTTTTACCTGCTTGCTTACTGGGTCCGCCATTTCGTCGAGCCATGCGTTGTATTTGTCCGTGAGTTTGCAAACCGCTTTCGGGTGTTGAGCAGCGAGGTCTCTGGTTTCGCTTAGATTTTTTTCGAGATCGAAGAGTTCAATGAGATTTTTTCTCTGCGACCATTTTCCAGTTCCCGGAACGAATGGCTCACTTTCCTTTGGCACCCGCAGAACTCCTCTGTAACACGTCGTGAAGTTTGTTGGTTTCGCCTTTGAAGGCGAGTAAAATGATGTTACCGTCCAGAGGTTTGTTTTTTGGCATGGCAAATCGGGCATCAAGATCTCGGATGCTTTGGGTAAGATGAAATTCACGGCTACCCATTGGGATAAATGCGGCATGGAAATGGCCGAAGATCGGTTTACTGTTCAGATACCGGCGAGGGACGTGCTCATTCTGGAATTTGAATCATGAGTAAAAAGCTTTGTTTAGACTTGGATCATAATGAAGAAAACAAGAACACAGTGGTGTATTCAGCTGGCCATGATCGTCCTGCCCGCACTTTCGATCTTAAACCTGCCGGAAGCCCGGGCAGCGTCAGAGCCGGACGAGATTGTGGCGATGGACCTGCTGACCGTCAAGGAACCCGGATCGCAAGCTGAATCACGGTTGCGGGTCATCCGATTGACGACGCTGAGCGGCGCTACAGGCTATGGGGATTATCTTGATTACGGTCTCCCCGCCAAGGAAGCGGAAGAGACGCTTGCGCGTTTGGTGAATCGTTATGCCGAACAGGATCATAAGAAAGATATCTTTATGACCGACCCTTCAATGAGGGCCGTTGGGGTCGGTCACACCGTCATGGGGCAGACTGCCGAGCAATTACTCCATGCCCAACCTGAGACTGGATTGGGCCTTAATGCACTGTTCCCCCGAGAAGGCTTTGGCCCGATGTGGCAAGGCCCGGGGAAAGCAGGACTGGTCATCGCCCTGCAGGCAGCCTTGCTCGACCTTACCGAGGAAAACGGTCCATGCCGGGTGCGGCTCTGTCCGTCGATTTCGATAGATCGGGAGGTAGACGGCAAGCGCCGGCTGAGTACACCGGACGAAATGCGGCAGACGGTTACGTCGCTCAAGCAAGCTGGCTTTACCGCAGTCCGATTGGAACTGGTTGGCGCCCTCGAGGATGAGATGACGGCGCGCGGCGAATGCGCCCCCTACCGCTACCCGCAGGAAGTGCTGAGTCGTATCGACAGCCTGGTTGTAGCAGCGAAAAAGGCAGCCGGTACGGAAATGGATCTGGTCATCGCCGCCAACCTGAACTTGAGCACGGATGGCATGACCTTCCTCGCCCTGCATTGCCAAAGGAACGAGGTGACCCTGCTCGAGAACCCTATGGCGCTCCGGCACCTGCGCGAACAGGGTGAGGCACGCAAGGAGTTCAACCAGCCCCTAGGTTTTGGCGGAGATTATCATGTGATTGAAGACTTCGCCCAGGGCATCAAGAAGCAGGCCGGCACGGTCCTGGTACCGGATGTCGGGCGCATTGGCGGGGTGAAAATGCTCGCTCGGACGGCGGACTTGGCAAGGGAAGCCAAGCTCAAGGTGGCTCCGATGGTGCAAGGTGGTCCTCTTTCATTGCTGGCTGTCACACGGTCGCTCTCCGGACGCGATGAAGTGCTGTGGGTGACATCACCCAACCAGGAGCAATGGATGAAGGATGACGGTGTGCTGGAGATACCCTTGAGAATGACGCAAGGATCTCTGGTGGCGGAATCGTGTGAGATTGATGAAACGAAGTTTCAGGTAAGGCGTATCGCCCAGGTAGAAACAACGACCAAGAGAAAGTGATGGACCATCAGGTAATGAACAACCAACCAAATCGTCGAAACTTTCTCAAGCAGTCTGCGTTGGGGGCAGGTGCGTTTGCGGGCCTGCCGTCGTTCGGCCACTCGCCATTGGCAGCTGCCTCGGACAAGGCTGGCCGCATCGAAGCCCTGGAACTGCTCGTATTGCAACGCAATCGCGAGCAACGGCGCGTGCTGAAAGTTATCTCAAGCACAGGCGCAGCTGGATTTGCGGATTTTCCGGATATCGACTACGCGCCAGCGCTAGCCGGTGTCGCTAAGAACCATCTGATCGCGGCCAATCCCTTTGCGGTGGAGGCCATCTGGTCAAGGATGAGGCAGGCCGGCGTCCTCTGTTCACATCGCACCGCCTTGGATTATGCGCTATGGGATCTGCTCGGCCGGGAAACCGGTAAGCCTGTCTACGAACTGCTCGGCGGTCCGGTGCGCGACCGGATCAGGATCTACCACTATGGCAGGCCGGGACCTGTAAAGATCGAATTGATTGAAGACTTAGGGCGATGGCGCGACATGGGTCGAGAACTGGCCAAAAAACCGGGTGCGGCCGTGAAGGTCGATCCGTTTGCGCTCTTCGATCGGGCTAGCGGCAAGAAAGCCTGGGAGGATAGTGTCTGCGAGGGCGGGGGGAAAATGCCGACCGAAGAGAACATGGCCTATAACGAAATGGTTTTCCGCAGCCTTCGTGAAGGGGCTGGCGACAAGCTGGACCTGATCCAGGGCGGCCACGGTCAGTGCTGTGCCGAAGGGGCAATCGCGACCTGCAAACGGCTCGAACAGTTCGACCTTCTCTGGATGGAAGAGCCGGTGGCCCCCACCAGTAGCATGGATGAAATGGCCAAAGTGGCAGCTGCCACCACCGTTCCCGTTGCCACAGGAGAAAACCTTCAAGGGCTGGAAGATTTTACCCGTCTGATCGATAAGCGCGCGGCGTCGATTCTCAATCTGCCGCCGCCCAATGTCGGCGGACTGACCGAAGCGCGCAAGATCGCAGCGCTGGCCGAAATACGGGGCATGCAGATTGCGCCGCATTTCTTTTCGTATGGTCCTTTAACCTGGGTGGCTATGGCTAACCTTTGCATGGCCACCCCCAATGTATTGATTCTGGAAGCAAATGCGATGAGAGAAGTGAATCCGCCCGTGGCCACAAATAGAAGGCTGAACGCGAATCACTTTTTCAAAGAACCGATCAAATTGAACGGCTACTACTTCGTGCCTTCTGGTAAGCCGGGATTGGGTTATGAATACGATGAGAAATTCGTGGTGAGCCGGAAAAGGTTGGCATGAATAAGACGTTATTAACCGACTGCCAGGTGCGGCGAGGCGTTTACTACACGAAAGTGGGTGATGAGTTGTTCGGCAAGGTCATGCACTCTTTCGTTCTATTTCTGAATTGCGACAGCCATGGTTCTCTTCCTTTGCGGTTCGTTGAGACTTGACCAAATGTGAATGATACCCTGCCGGTCGATGTGAATTGATGTCAGATCCAGCCAGTTAGAGTCACCCGTCTGCTGACGATGTGCTGACAATTGAGAACGCGCGTCATGTCGGTGGCGGCTGGTTCTACTTCGCGGCGGTCAATTAGACGGCGGCAGATGGAGCGAGTAATTTCGGCGCATCTGGGTGGGACAACGCCGCTCATTGGTTCATGCGCGCTCGCCTGAAACGGCCTGTCTGGCGACAAGGTATTTCCATTCTTAGGTTGACGATAGAAGGCTAGGCTGTCCGCTCGCATTATGCCGCCATTTGAAGGGACTGGCGGTACGACTTTCCAACTGTTTCTCGCTCCGATAGACGAGAGCCAAAGGGAAAAGAAAGCGTTTCGTGTGTTGCTTGGTTCCTATGAGCCACCCCATCGAAGTAAACCGTAGACGAGCTGCGTGTTCGGATTCACGGCTGCGATCGCCGCAGGACGCACCCCGGCCCAAATTACCATTGAAAAGTTTTAGCCCACGGCTTAAGCCGATTTCTTTTTGACTGCTGGTTTGTTTAAAACTCCTCGTCGTTTTGGCAAAGTTTAGGTAGCGCCAAACAAAGATATTTATAGGCCTTGTCGTTTGGCAACCTCTACGCTGCATCGAAAACTGCTAGAACCAAGGCCGGCTATGGGAAACGTGTCTGGCTTGACTCAGGGAAGTTAGTCGTGATTCAGTCCTGACTGAAAAATAAGTCCAGCAACTCAACTGTTTTGACCGTAGTCTAAAAAAAGAGGGCATGCTAATTTAGTGAGCCGAGTAGCATGCGGCCGCTTGTTTTTGCCGAATTCGAATCGGATCTTTACTTAAGGAAACCTGATCCAATGACCATTGAGCTGATTGTGACCCATCCAGGCGGAGCGCATAAGGATGATTTTCTTGCCTGCAGTCTGTTGGCTCATTTGCATGGCGTCGCCATCGAGCGACGCGAACCAACCGAGCCGGATTTGGCGAACCCTGCGATTTGCGTCGTCGACGTAGGTGGGGCGCACGATCCAGCATTGAATAACTTTGACCATCATCAATTCCCGCGCGATGCTCCACCACGGTGTGCACTATCGTTGGTGCTTCAAAGTATGGGGCTTTACGAGGATGCATTGGCATTCTGTGCGTGGCTACGTCCGGCCGAATGGCTCGATACCTTAGGACCGAACGAAACCGCCAGGCGGATGGGGATTCCACGTACGGCTTTGGGAGAGTTGAATTCGCCGCTCGACACCACGCTACTTGACCGTTTTGCAAGTCAGTCAGAAATTCATCCAGAAAACCCTGTTTATCAAGTCATGTGCATGGTAGGCGAGGATCTCGTCGACTACTTGCAGTCCTTACGCGAAAGGCTGGATTACCTAAAGGCACACAGCCAATATTGGATCATTGAAGCGGGGGACGAACCCATTCAAGCCTTGTTCCTAGAAAAAAGTGACGTGATTTCTGACAATCCTTCTTTTGGAATTTATGCATTTATCGCGAGCGAAGAAAAGGAAAACGAGATACAGGCTCTGGTTTATCCGGATCGGCGAGGAGAGGGATACGGTCTGACCCGTTACGACGATAGCCCGCGTTTGGATTTCTCTCGAATCGAATCACTTGACGAAGTTCGCTTTGCCCACAAACGTGGGTTTGTTGCCAAGGTTTCGACGACAAATCCAGCAAGGCTAAAAGAATTGTTGGAGCTGGCTGTCGTGCAAACAAAAAACTAGGTCGTTGGTGCTTTGGCAAAGCTGCTGAACCTTTGAATCGATGGACGATCTGGTACATTATTCGAAAAATCCAATTTGCTGCATCCTAAGGTAGAGAACGTCGCGTGTTACGAATCACCATCGTCCCAGTGACCGAATTTCAACAAAATTGTTCCATTGTCTACGACGACCAAAGTCATGTTGCGGTGGTTGTCGATCCCGGTGGCGAGGTTGAAAAGATTACCGAGGCCGTCGCCGAACTAGGAGTCACGGTCGAAGCGATTTGGCTCACCCACGGCCACCTCGATCACGCGGGTGGAGCCGAAGCAGCCAAGCAGCAATTCGGAGTCGACATCATTGGCTCTCACATTGCCGACAAATTTCTCTTGGACAACATTGAGACAGCTGCAGCAGGGTATGGATTTACAGGCATGCATAACGCTCGGCCCGACCGCTGGTTGGAGGAAGGTGATTCACTGAACATTGGTGAGCATGAGTTTGAAGTCTTGCATTGTCCTGGTCACGCTCCCGGCCACGTTGTCTTTGTTAATCATGCGCACAAATTTATCTTGATGGGCGATGTCCTTTTTCAGGGCTCCATCGGCAGAACCGATTTGCCGGGGGGCAATCACCAAGCCTTGCTCGACAGTATTTCACAAAAGATTATGACGCTGGACGATGATTACCAATTTGTCTGTGGACACTCGGCGCCATCCATGGTCGGTGCCGAGCGACGCACCAACCCGTATCTGCAGTAGGTGGTATCCTCTGAGACGTCCTTTGGGTCGACGTCTGCTTTTCACAATCTCGACATTGCGTCCTTTGATCTTCGATTTCTTGGCCCTGAAGCGAGAGATATTCTGAAGGACGATTTCACCTTTTGTTGCATTGAGCGACCGCTTGATTAAATAGATGTACAACCGCTCTTCCGCTGATTGTGGTTTTCTCCATTAGCTCTTTTGCCACCATCTCGACCGCTTTTGCATGAGGTTCCTCGGACAATAAATATTCTGTCTTGTCGAGAAGCCGTCGTTCCAATTTCTCCAATTGTCGTGGCGAGGTTGCGCGAGTTTGAGAAAGTAAGCGTTTCACGACTCGCAGGTCCTGTCGAGCCCCTTTTTCACAATACTGGCCGGTCACGCGGGACTCAGCGACCATGCCGGCAAAAAAGATTAACGCCTCGTCTTCAAGCCAATCTTTCGACGGCTTACTCCGCCCTTTGCGGATTTTGCACGCTCCCAGACGGAGACCTCCCATGGATAGATTGGCTGCACAGATGGTGACTTTTTGAATCGGTCGCCCGACGATGGTTGCCATCACCGCATGCCCCGCTTCGTGGTACGCCACCGAAGGCGGTTGGGATTCAGTTGTATCTTGATTCTGGGACACTCGACGCGACCACGAGATGTTAACGGTTATTGGATTTGAAATTCAATGGAATTAGAGGCTGGCAACGAGCCCAGACTGGTCCCCTCGTAGCTCATCGAATACTTGGTGCCAGCTTTCAATCGGTAAACTTCCTTGAGATCGAACTTGACGCTGAGCGTCCATCCGGATCGAAGCGTTGTGTAGTCGCCGTTCTTTTTACTGGGAGGAGCTCTCTTGACCATGATTCCCTGGTAATCTACCACACCGTCGGGCCCTGTGACCTTGAACCGGTTCGCCGTCCAACGCTTTTCCAGGGGGCTTTGCCACCAGCAAAAGTCAACGGGCCGGTCGGACGTATTGCGAACTTCGAAGATCATCATCGCCTTTCCTTCCTGGCGTTCCGACTCAGGGCACTCCCGAATCCGTACTTGGAGGCCCGAAATCTGCTTGCCCCACGGGATTTCGGTCGGTCTCTGCCCTTGGATTGCTGGCACGAACATCAAAAAAGTAAAAGCTGCAAACAGAAACGATGCAAGACGAAAGATCTTCACAGTCTTTTTTTCCTCAGTAAGATTCACTGGTTGACGGCCTTTGCATAGACGCATACTCCCCGCTCATCGTTCCAGAAATCAACAGGATTTATACGAAGGACCAAACGATTCGTGGAATCACATTTTTGTGCTTGATACGCAAGTTAGGGAATCGTGGTTCTCGGTACGGAAATTCGTCTCGTCGGGTGTCTCTGGTTGTGATGTCGACTGGGCAAGTTCTCAGTTTAAAATACGAGTTCCGTTGCGAGTCCTGGCGGCCGCCTCCGCTTAGGCGCGTGATTCAACTCGTCTCGATTCAATCAAGGCCCGTTGGTTACCACCAGCGGGGCCTGCTCGTTTTTGCTTCTATTCCATCCGATACGTGGCCTTCACCGTCGTGATGTAATCCAGGTCGGTGACGAATGTCGTGGTGGAATAGATGTCCTCGATATACTCGGGACTGCGCTTCCATTGATCGATCCCCTCGAAGTATTGGGGCTCCCCGTTGCCCACCCATCGATCAAACACCATTCCTTCGGCGGGCGGATCGGCTTTGATCAAAACCGGGTGCCTGAAATCATGGTAGCTTCCACCACCGCTTCCGTTGATGACTCGAAGTCGCCTTCTCCCCGTGAACTTCACGGGTTCGATTTCAATGAAATGAATTTTGGTTTGATTCGCACTGCTGAGCGTCAGTCGCGCATCGGCAAGACCGCTACCACCGTCTTTTACTTCAAATGCTTCGAGCACGTACACCTGATAGTGATTCGTCTCAACCGGATCGTTGATCGACAGTGGAGTACGATCCGCGGACAGCTGTCCCACGTTCAACTTGATTGCCCCCTGTAACTTCTTGGCCCCCAGCCCCAGCTTTAACTTGTAGATTCCTTTCGGCAAGGCGATGCCCCATGAGTAGCTACCGCTCTCGGTGTTAAAACGGTTGTGGGTTGCCCGAACCCGATTGGACTCTGACGAATTCTGCGATCCGGAAAGGTTGTATCCGTCAAGCCAACCGTAGGTATGGCCGCTGAACTTTTTGGAATACGGTCCGCCACCGTCGGCCAGGTAGCCCGGCGGCGCATAGAACCCTTCCAACGGTCCGAAGTTGATTTTGATGGGCTTACGGTAGAGATCCAGTGGATCTCCCGTCGCTACGAAGACGGGTTTCAAGGCGATGTCATCGTTCGTCCGAACGGTCAGCCGCTGCTGGTCGCTTTCGAGATCCTTGATCCAACTGTGAAAGCGATACCCTTCATCCGGAATGGCCTCAATCGCGACCTCGATCCCTTCCGAATAGATCGCTCCTGCCGGCTGCAGTTTCACCTGTCCGTTCTTTGCACTTTCGTCAATCGTGACTCTCACCTTCCTAGTTCCCACATACACCGTAGTGGTATCGGTGCTGACGTTTCCTGATTGATCTGTTGCCCTTACTTCGATCTGGTGCATGCCAGGAGAAACAGCCTGCAGGTCAGCCACCATGTGGCCGACGCGGGCTTCCTCCTTGACAAGCTGCCCATCTAAATACAGAGCCATCGTTGCAATGGAACCGGCGTTGTAATCGTTTGCAAAGGCTTCGATCTCCATCTCAATAGGTTTTGATGCGATGAACAGCTGATTCTTTTTGGGGTGAACCGTGCTGACGATCGGCTTTGTGTCATAGTAGGAATGCGCTCGGCTATTCAGGTAGTCTTCGAGATTGAGGTAACCATCCTGGTTTCGGTCTGAATTGCCATCGGCAGAATCCGCCGGATCCAATCCTTGAGCGACTTCCCATGCGTCAGGCATTCCGTCACCGTCGGTGTCTGCCGGTGCGGGCGTCGACTTCAGTACCGGCCAGCCGCCCACAGCGTCCTGGGTATCAATCAGCCCATCGCGACTGCCATTACCGCCGTCCTGACAGGTCGCTGTTCCGGTCCTGACGTCGTGGATGATTCTGCGATCAACAGCGTCTCGCTTCAGGCTGGCGCCGGCGAACTTGAGTACGCGCTGGTAAGCTTCCTCCGCGGTATCGGTCGTCACCTTGCCAGTTTCCAAGGGCTGTTCCAGGCGCATCCGTTGTTTTTCCGCATCCGTGACGTGGCTCCATTTCGAGTCAAATTGAACTCCGTATTTCCAGTTGTCCAGTGTCGCCCGTTTGGAGCCATTCAGCACATTGCCATGGATGTAGAATTTTCCCCAGATGTTGTACAAGGGGTCCCAAGTCTCAATGCGATTCCAGATCGCGACGATTCGCTCCTGGTTTTTGACAGTCGCGGGTCCCGGCTTGTAGTAGTTGTTGACGATGTTGACGTTCATCCCCTCGCCGCCGTAACAGCTGTTGCCCTGCCAGTTGTAAATCACGTTGTTTCGGAGATCGACTCGGTCGGAGAGCGCGTAGCGGGAAACGAACTCACCCAGCCTCGGGTTACGGCTGTCGTGGTGGGCCAGCAGGTTGTGATGAAAGGAAGCGTTTTGTCCGCCCCAGACGCCGCCGTTTCCGTGTTGGCCGCTCGCATGGATCGAGTTGCGTAGACTTTCTCCAATCAGACACCACTGCATGGTGAAGTTTGAATTAGCGTAGAAGGAGGCGCATTCGTCCGTGGACCAACTCATCGAGCAATGATCGATAATCACGTTACGGTTTTTCTGGCCGCCCAACGCATCGGCTTGCTGCCGGGCTTCGTCACCCATGCGGAAACGCAGGTAGCGGAGGATCACTTCGTCGCAGGCATCCAGGTAGACCTCGTGATTCTTGATGCAGATGCCATCGCCAGGAGCCGTTTGCCCCGCGATGGTAAGTTGGCCGTTGCGAATGGGGAGCCTACTCTCGAGCGCGATGGTACCGGACACATCAAACACGACAATCCGAGCTCCCTTGGCTTCGACGGCAGCACGTAGGCTACCTTCTCCGCGATCATTCAGATTGGTAACCTTGATCACCCTACCGCCCCGCCCTCCAACGGTGTAGCGACCATGACCCTCCGCGCCGGGAAAGGCAGGAATTTCTCCTGCGTTCAACGATGATACGAAAAGGAAGGCGAGCAAGACGATTCCCAGCCAGTGCACTCTGGCCATTCTGGTGGGTTTTCGGATGGTTCTGTTTTTCATAGATCTTCAGATTTTTGTCGAAATGGAAAAACTAAGATTTTTTCGATCGAGTTGGAAAAGCCTAAGAATATTTTTTGGCGTGGTTAAACACACCGATTTGCTTTGACGCACTGACGAATGAGCGTGAAACCGTTAGACACCCGCCTGCTTGATGGGATTGCCGACTCATTATCATCCGTTTCGCGGTAGCTGTCCAATCGATGAATTGATGTCGTTGGCGAGTGATGTTTCAATCGCGAATCGAGGTGCACCGATGTAGAGAAGCCGAAGCAGGATTTGGCTGAAGGTCGGAACGATCTCGATCGTCTTTTAGAATTGATCGAGCTGGAGTCTCGGCAGTTCGGGAAAGTCAATACGTCGCTGGCAAACCCGAAGCAACGGATTGAAGAACTTGCAAAGAAGCTCGGCGAGAAGACCGCGAAAATCGATGAGCCGTTCTCCGAACGAGAAGAGGAGAAGCGGAAGGAAAAACGTGGCAAGAGGAAACGCAAAAATTGCAAAGAAGATCGCTAAGGCCACTCGTACGGAACACCTCTTCCCCGGAAATGGCCTGCAAACCATTATACACGCGTCCGGTTTGGCGGCTGTTACAGGGAGAGGCTCAGTTGGTTGGACGGCGAGCCTTGTTTGTTTTCGATCCTATTCCGTCCGATTGCCGTAAATCCCATGAAAAATGGTACGAGACACTGTGGTGTACTGGGAGGCAGGGGCAGCAGCATCTCGCAGGACGTCGTGTTTGATCAAGGTGTGGATACCATCACTTTTGATCGTACAACCACTCATCGAGCCCGTGTAAGCTATCCATCTTCGTGCATTCAATCGAAAACGACTCAGCAATTCGTTTTACAGTCTGGTTTGAGCAATCTTGGTTGCGGTACAATTACCGAAGAGTATTCCTGCGCAAGAAGAGTCTTGCGATCGTTAGTGATCTTTATCCTGAGTTAGGCGAGCTGCCAACGGCGGCGGGGTTATTGTGTTTGGATCATCACTGCAATTTTGTTGCTTGGTATTTCTAGCGACGGTCACAACAGTCTTTGGCCAGGATCATACTTCGGACTACAGAAAAGCCATTATGGATTCAAACCCCAATCAACATTGGGGGTTTGAATCAGTTTCCAAGTCCAAAAATGTCTCAAAGACCTCTGGCCCGATTTCGCCAGAGTACCCCGCCTTTTCAAAAGTAAACTCGGCTGTCGCGATCAAGAACGGTGGCCGAATCATGATCAATGACCCGGGAGAAAACTCGGTTTTCGATTTCAAAAACGGTGATGAGATTACGGTCGAAGCGATGGTTCAGCTTGCAGAGCTGCGCGGTCAGGCTGCGATTTTAACGAAGGGCCGCACCAACAACCCTGGCGTTCCCACCAATAACCAAAACTGGGCATTCCGAATTAAGTCGACTTCTCGAGGGACTGCTGGAGTCAATTTTCTTTTCCGTAGTCGCGACGATAGGGATCATAAAAGCGACTGGCATCGCTGGACAAGTACGAGCGGTTTCGGAATTAATGCAGGTTGGCATCATGTCGCGATAAGCTATCGATTTGGGGAGCCAGATTCAATTCGCGGCTATATTGATGGCAAACCGGTAAAGGGAAAATGGGACTTGGGGGGGCCAACCCAAGTGGCACCCGTTGTCGACAATGATGAAGTCTGGATTGGCTCTTCGATGGGTGGGAACCTTGGAAATTCCTTGTTCGGGGCCGTCGATGAGATTGCACTCTACCGCCGCATTGTGCCTGCCAGTGTCATTTCGAAACGTTATGAACGTGTAGAGCCCGAATTGATTTTGCCGGAACCCAGATCGGGGCATTTGGAAATTTCCATTCATCCATGGACGGAAAAAAATAAACTTCCAATCAATCCGAAGCCAGCGCTTGATCAATGGCAGCAAAGTGCACTTGGATTCGTGCGACTCCCCAGAAAGTACGACAATTGGGGAGTACGTGACGACTGGGGCACCGGAGTGTTGGTTCGTGCCGTAACCGCAATAACTCTTGAGCCAGGCGAATATGAATTCTTGGGACGTAGTCGCGGAGTGGCTCGGTTGTTCGTCGACGGTCAAAAGATCATGGACTTCCCTCCCGTTCGGCGTGGGGGAGGAGCGCACAACCAAGTCAAACCGATTCCTGAAGTACCCAGAAAAGGCATGCGTCCCCATGCTCTCGACGACATTGAAAAAATCGTAACGTTTTCCAGTTCCGGTGGCAGGCATTCAATCGTTTACGACGTGATGGTCGGTGGACCGAGGCTTCGTCTTGAATTTGGCGAGGGCTGTTTGGCAATCGCTCGAAAAGGAGAAATGTTTCGACTGGTCGGACCCACCGCGGGTCCAGAGTTGACCGACACGGGATGGCAAGAATTTTTTGAACAAACATCTGAGTGGTTAGACGCGCGTGATCGAATGATTCGCCGAAAAAATGATCAACAAGCGAACTACTGGAAGCAGCGTCATCAACTTGCGATTGAGCAATTGGTCAAAAATACAGGAGGTGAAAACCGCAGTATCGATCACATTGTCGAAAGTAGAATCGCCCGAGCCGAATCGGGCGACGCCGACTCATTTTTTAACCGTGAGGTCCAACCTCTGTTGGCCAAGCATTGCTATCGCTGTCACGGTGAAAAGGAAAAAGGTGATCTCAATCTCAGGAATCAGAAGCATCTCTTTGCCGAAGGGGCGTCAGGAGATCCCATTGTTGTTCCCGGTCAACCTGGGGAAAGTCACTTGCTGTATCGGGTCAGTCTAGAAGCCGAAGCCGAGCGCATGCCGCCCACGGGTGATGGTTTATCCGATGATGAAATTTCGATTCTCAAAAAATGGATCGGAAATGGCGGTGAGATTGAACCTGAACCAAAAACAATTCTGCCGATACCGCCTCAACTCGATGACTTGAATTTTTTGCGCCGTGCATGGATTGATGTGGTCGGCGTGGCTCCGCCGCTGGATGTTGTCAAAACGTTTCAAAAAGATAGTTCGGCGGACAAACGAAGCCGAATGATTGATCAGTTGCTGAAAGATGAACGATGGGCTGACAATTGGATGGGCTATTGGCAAGACGTTTTGGCTGAAAATCCCAACTTGCTAAAACCTAACCTGAATAATACGGGACCCTTTCGGTATTGGATTTTGGAGGCTTTGCAGGATAACAAGCCAATGGATCGATTTGCGACCGAATTGATCACGATGCGTGGTAGCGTTTGGGATGGAGGAGCAGCCGGATTTTTCGAGGCATCCCAAAATGACGTTCCGATGGCGGCAAAAGCCCACATTATTGGTACCGCCTTTTTGGGAGTTGAATTGAAGTGCGCTCGCTGCCACGACGCGCCCTATCATGAGACGACGCAACGAGACGTGTTTGAAATCGCTGCGATGTTGGAACGAAAGCCGATCAAACTTCCGAGTACCAGTAGTGTGCCGAAAGGTTTTTTCGAACACGTTGCCAAGGGTGGCCGCGAACCCCTGATTGAGGCTTCGTTAAATATCGGTGAAACGATTAATCCTCGCTGGCCCTTTGACGGGCTAATTGAGGCGTTACCCCAAACTGATCTTTTTGAAAACCTCGACTCCAGAGAACAGCTTGCAGCTCAAATAACTTTCTCCAGACGATTTGCTGAGGTGATCGTCAACAGAGTTTGGAAGCGACTGATGGGAGCAGGGCTCGTTGAGTCTGTCGACGACTGGGAAGGCAAACGACCGAGTGATCCGGAGCTTTTAGAACGACTGTCGGATGAATTTATTCGCTCCGGGTACGACCTCAAAGCACTGACCCGATTCATCATGAACTCCGAGTTGTACCAACGGCAGGCAATCGATCCACCGTCGAATTTTGCCGAGTCAGACCGACTCTTCGAAGGTCCTTATCGTCGGCGGATGACGGCTGAGCAAGTGGTCGATAACGCTTGGCATGTATCTGGGAAAACAATGGATCTGGGTTGGCTAACCATGGATCGTGAAGGACGTTTGAAACCCGGGTTCTTCATGAACTTCGGACAACCCAAAAAGGCGTGGGAATTCACTACCTTGGCGAACGAACGAGACCGCCCAAGCTTGGCGATGCCCCGAATGCAAGCCGTGGTCGATGTGTTGCTGGCCTTTGGATGGCGCAATTCACGTCAGGAACCGACAAGTCAGCGAAACGAAGCCCCCAACCCTTTACAGCCTGGCGTTCTTGCCAACGGAGTTATGGGGGGGTGGTTAACTCGGCTGACTGATGAATCCGAGATTACAAAAATGTGCGTTGAAGCATCGTCGGTGGAACAGTTAACCGAGGATTTGTTTCTTCGTTACTTGACAAGAATTCCCACGAAAAATGAGAGGGTAGCGTTTGAGTCTCTACTGCAGAACGGATTGGAAGATCGCCTGGCTCCCGTTGATCAACAAAGGGCCAAACAAGAACCCAAGCGTTATCCGTACGTTTCATGGTCCAATCATCTCGATAATGAAGCGAACACGATTAAACAACAACAGGAGGCTGACGCTCGGCGCGGCGATCCACCGACCCGTTATTTGAAAGATGCATGGCGCAAAAACGCAGAAGATGCTTTGTGGGCTCTGCTGAATTCGCCCGAAATGATTCTGATTCCTTAATTGCCTTACGAGACAACCGTGACATGAATCGACGAACGTTCCTCAAATCATCAAGCCTGACCACAGCGACCTTAGCAGCTGCACCGGCTCTCGGGGCACCGATTGTTCCCTTGGGAAAGGCAGAGCATTGCGTGATGCTTTGGCTTGGAGGTGGCATGTCCCAAATTGATACGTTTGATCCGAAATTGTCAGGGGATGCAAAGGCAAACAAGCCAGGTAGCTATTACAAAGCGATTGATACTTCTGTGCCAGGGGTAAAGATATGTCAGCATTTACCCAAGACCGCAAAGTTAATGGAACGAGTTACCGCGGTTCGATCGTTGCACCACGATGTGGTAGATGAACATGCAGCGGCGACTAACCGAATGCATACGGGCCGAAAAACTTCGGGGACGGTAACGTATCCTTCACTGGGTTCAATTGTGGCACAGAGGCGAGGGCCACTAACTGAAGGTTTCCCAGCCTATATGGTGCTCGGTTATCCAAACATTGTGCGTGGCCCAGGTTTTCTTGGACCCGAAGCGGGGTTCGTTTACACCACAGATCTGAAGTCTGGCCCGGCCGGATTAGCGCGATCCAAATGGTTGACCGCCAGGAGAGTTGCTCGTCGAGAAGCGTTGCTTCGTGAGGTCCGAAAAGGCGGAACCAGGCGATTCAGTAATGATCAGACATTCAACGCATACGATTCTGCAGTTCGAGAAAGTTTAAGGTTGTCGGGGCCCGAATTCATGAAGGTGTTCAACCTCGACTCCGAGCCGAGTGATTTGCGAAACGCTTATGGGAGTGAGTTTGGGCAGCGATGTTTGTTGGCACGAAGGCTTTTTCAAGCAGGTGTGCGATTTGTCGAAATCTCTTACAGCGATAATTTCAAAAATGGTACCGGTTGGGATACACACAATGAAGGACAGCTCAACCAACACTTGCTAATTAAAGACCTGGATGATGCGCTATCGACATTGATGAATGACCTTGAGCAAAATCAATTGCTCAAGAAAACGATCATCATTGTAAATTCTGAGTTTGGTCGCCCGGGAAGTTTTGATTCCGGTGGGGGTCGCGGTCACCATTCGAAGTGTTTTACCAATGTTATCGCCGGCGGTGGACTCAATCATACAGGTGCGTACGGAGTTAGCGACAAATTCGCAGAATCAATCGTCGATAGTCCAGTCAGCGTACCCGACTTTTTTGCGACAATCCTTGCCACCCTCCAGATTGATCCCAGCGAAAATCTTTACGACGGTGATCGACCCGTACCTATCACCGACGGCGGAAAGCCGATTGCAAAGTTAATGGCTTGAAAAGGGTCGATAGGAATCAGCCCCGAAACCCCGATCTTCTTGCAGACCTGGCCGATCGTCATGCCTTTGGCTCGCCGTTGCTCATGACACACTGGGAAATATGTGGACCGAGACTTTTATCCCCGTTGCGAATCCTAGAGGCCGCCTCCACTGAAGCCGGAGTCCCAACCCGACTCAAACCCAAACAGGCTTGACCGTTGATTCTGGCGGGCCTTGCTTTTGGCCCCTTGTATCGCGAGGGCAACCAAAAATTCACCACTTTCCCTTTTTGCCCGGAACTTTTCGGAAGGGCAGACTCGCAGCAATAGAGATGCAAAATCGACCAGAGAGAATCCCGCCGCGCACTTCATTCCGCGACTCGCCTGTAATTCAAGGCATCGTTTTCGGTGAGGACTGGCAGGTTGATCTGGGTGCAAGTGACGGATGCTTGTCACAACATTTAGATGGAATTTACTTTGCCTTCCCGCTGATCACAAACTTCACTGGCTTTGTGGGCTTCTTGACGACCAGTAATTCATAAGGTTGCGTCAACGCTTGGGTCGTGAAACTGTCGGGTGGAGGGCTTGTCGTTCGCACAGAAACAACGACCGCTTTATCGGTCTCCTTGACACTTGTGATTTTAATCTGATAGCCACCGGTGTTTTGCTGTCCCATGAAAACAGCCAATACGACTTGCTGCGTAAAGTCCACCGGCGGCAGCTTTGGCTGCGGATTTACCGTCTTGTGCACTTCTTTCCAGACCTTTTGCCACGCCTTACGGTTGTCGATGACCTGCTCTCCGGGCTTCGTCACTCCCGAGGAGTATCCACGGAACCTCGGTTGCTCATCTGCGCGGGACGTAACCGCCACAGCGGCGAAACAGACAGCAACAGCGGGATAAATTAGCAGAGCTTTTTTCATTTCAACCTCCAAGTGGAGTTTTTTGATGGGCGTACAGGTTTGATGCAACGCGGTTCGCATAAGTTCCCTCTTTTTTTGTTCCGTTTATCTGGCCTTGTTGGACCACGAATTGCCCTCGCAGCAAGCTGATGCTAGGAATGAGAAGTGTGGGTTGCTTCCTCGGAAGAGGTCTTCGATGACGACTGCCTAGAATTGTGCAGGGCACATGTTCCGCTCGCTTTTCCCCGATTCATGGCTACAAACGGCCGTGTTTCGCCAACGAAGCAGTCCAACTCTTTAGGTGATCGTGAGTCTACGCAGATGAACTCGCATCAGTTCGATGAGCTGACTCACTGCCTGAACTGTTCCAGTGATCGCCTCGAGACGGTCACCAAGAGACGGTCACCAAGAAGGGCGAACGTCCTCTGGGTCAAACCCGAGTCCCCACCCGTGTACGCCCCGGATCAACCAGGATGTAGGGCGCGATCATTGGCCCGACTGTTTTTCAGCGGTCCTTGTTGCTGGTGGTAATCGCGCGGGTTACGTTCATACATGCACCTTACCGACCTATCTCAAACCTAGTACTGCACGTGGAATCCGGGCGACTTCAACGCGATGCGATAGAGACTGGTGTCCACCGTGATGTAGAGCGTGTGCTGCTCTTTGTCGATGCCAAACTCGACGTTGCTGGGCAAGCCCACGGGTGGATTTTCGGGGTCTTCCGCGGATTGGCCCTCTGGACCGGTGGGGATGAAAGCGACTTCATCGCCTGCGGGATTGAGAACCATTACGCCGGGGCGACCCGCATCGCGGATCGTCAGATAGATGTTACCTTTGGCGTCGACACACATTCCATCGCAGCCCTTCTTTTCTTTGAAATCGATGAGGACTCGAGGGTCGCGGGCTTGTCCCAGGTTGTCAATTGTGAAGGCGTGAATTTTCATCGCGCCCTGCTTGGGCGGCGGCTGCGTGGGATCGATTTTATCCGTGCCATTGTCGTGGTCGGCAACGTACAAAGTGCGGCCATCCGGGCTCAACGCGATCCCATTCGGTTTGGATACGGCTCGTGTCACTTCGACAATCCGACCCGTCCGATTGTTGATCCGGTACACCGCTCGGTGTTCCAGTTCGCGCGTCTCCTCGCCCAAGTAGCGTGGGTCTGTAAAATAGATTCGTCCACGTCGATCGACACACAGATCGTTGGGGGCATTGAACCGTTTACCAGTAAACCGGTCGGCCACCACAGTTCGCTCACCCGTCTCCACATTCCAGCGGGTTACCGCGCGACCTCCTTCATCCGCACCTTCACAGGCAAGCAACTGGCCGCGGCGGTCAAAGATCAAGCCGTTGGACTTATGGCTATTCTCGGTAAATACCGTTGTCTTCTTAGTGGCGGGATCGAACCGCAAGATCATGCCGTGATCGGCACCAAGGCGGATGTCGGAGAAATAGATGCTGCCGTCGGGTGCGACGGCGGCTCCTTCCGTCAAGCCTCCCTCAAGCTCGGCCGTGCGGGTGAACAACCGTTCGAGTTTGGCGTCGGACGAGACGATCGAGCTTTCCGCAGGGAAGGGAATCTTGACGGCCTTTTCGGTCGCATCGTCACTGGGTTTTTCATCCGCCAAGCCTAGGGCGACGAAGAGCATGCAGAATCCGACAGTCAAGGCAGCGCGCATCGTATGACTTCCTCCAAGACCTGAAAAGATTGGGGGTCGTGTGTATCGTACTTCGGCCAGGATTGTAAGTCACTGGGGTAGTCGTCGCAAGCAATTGGGAGGCTCGATTTCAACAAGGCCAGTCAGTGAAAACTGGCGGGCCTTGTTCGTTTAGGTATTGGGATGACAACCGGTGTCTTGCGAAACCTCTGACAATGCTGATCAAACGACTGGATTGTAGGGCAGATGGGAGTCGTGCAAGGCGATTCTCAGCTTTCCGACAGCATTAATCGTGTAGGCAAACGAGTACTCAACTTTCACATCATCGCCACCTTCGTGTGGCGTGAAATAATAATTCCCCATCGCGATACCCATATCACCCGTAATCTTAGTGCCGATATTCTCCCATTGCACGTTTGACCAAGGCTTGATCGCAAACCCGTGATCTTCAGGATACTTTTCGTTTCCACCGATGAAATAAGAAAGCGCACCCTCAAAATCCAAACGGAATTGCTTTTCAGAAGTGAGCGTTGGCTTAAAAAGCACGACTCCTTCCTCGTAGTTATAAAACTCATGGATGTGCGCTTCGGCAGCAGCTTGATAGTCACCTTTTTCAAGAAACACTTTCCCGATTTTTACGATCCCTTCCCCCCAGGATCTTTGAGCATCCAATATCGAGCTATCTGCAATCATATCTACTTCCCAAACACAAATTTATTGATGTTGTTTCGACAAGTCACATTGCCCCAAAAACCACTAACATATAAAATTGCAATTCGATTGCAAGTGCGATTCAATACCGACTTTTGGAGTTGCAAGCAGTGAGCTTGGTGGACTCGAGAATTTCATTCAGATCTGACCTTCACCAATTCCCAAAAAACGCAATTGGTTCGTTAGCAGGTCTGATCAATCCATCCGTTTCTCGCAGCCGGGATACGTTGATTATCGCATGTTCCGAGCTTGGGACGGCACCAGATTGCCTGTCGTTCGGGAATCGGGACCGCTTTCTGATATTGCAACATCTTGCAGCTTCGATGCCGTCCAAAACGGATTGCGAAAGTGATGAAAGACTTTCCCTGAAAGAGGTCAGGCGACTATTTGACAAACATGATTTTCGCCATTTAATCGTCTGCGGCCATTTGGGCTCTGGAGTCATCCGCTATTGGCTTCAGCCTGCACCAGCGGGCGTCGCTGATACCGGTGGACTCAGAAGCAGGTTCGAAAACGGGACGCGTCGACTGGTGGACAACAATTACTCCCCAGGATCCACCTCGGAACGGCTTGAACTACTGATTTTTGAGCACGTCCTTTGCCAGATCGAAAACTTGCTTACCCACCCCTTTCTCATTGAACGAGTACGAATGGGTAAGACCTCGCTGTATGGTTGGGTTATTGACGATGAATCGGCTCGTATTTATGGTTACCGCCCCGACGAGTCAGCTTTCGTGATCATTTAGTTATTCGTTAACAGGGACAAGCCAACTTACTCGCGGCTTCGTCTCCGCAGACCATTGAGTTTCAATAACCACGTGGCCATGCAGAATGGTGAGACGGCGTTCCGAGCCGTTGCGGTAATACGTAGTCGTTCGTGTTTGGGCGAATCTGGCGATACTAAAAGCCACATTTTGCTTGCGTAGTCTGTTTCGTTGAGGCGTTGTGTTGACTCGGAATACGATTGGGAAATCGAGCGCGGTGTTAGACGATGATGCTAGTAATCGTCTGAAATTCGTGATTTGCCCAACCTAGATGTACAATGAATCGTTTCCTAATTCCCCAGCCTGACACCGTCAGCTTCGAAGAGCGTTGGGAGTTGGGTGAACGGTTTTGCAGCGGTGCGGTTCAGGGGATTGGAAAAGGCAGAGTGTTCTATTTTCGACCCGGTATGAACAGAATGCTGTTTTTCAGCAAGCCGAGGAATTCAGGTACTCGCTCATGCTTGCCGCTGGTTGGGTAACGACAAGGGAAACTAGCTTGTTTGTCGTCCCGCCTTGAGGCGGAATTCTAGCGAGAGCCACATTTCCGGCATAACATCGAGGCCAATTCAATGCGACTCCGCTTCCCTCTCCCCCTGGTGATCCTATTTGGTTTTTGTTCGATCGCATTGGCTGACAAGCCCAACATTGTTTTTATCCTCGCCGATGATCTCGGAATCGGTGACATCGGTTGCTACGGCGACGACCACTGCTTGATCGACACACCGAACATCGATGCGTTGGCGGCGGGCGGATTGCGTTTCACTGACGCCCACCCGAGTGCTTCGGTTTGTGGGCCGACGCGGCGAGCATTGATGACGGGACGGTATCCGTGGCGTTTTGGAAAGGCGGTCAATAGTGGCCCGTGGGGGTTTGTGGGCCCCAAGCCCAATACGGAGAATTCAACGCTCGGAAAACTGCTGAAGCGATCCGGTTATCGAACTGGTTACGTCGGCAAATGGCATCTTGGCACGACAATGGCCACGCTGGACGGAAAGTTTCAGGGCCTCGCCAATGTTGATTTCAGCCAAACGCTGAAATACGGACCAGTGCAGTTTGGGTTTGATGAGAGTTTTATCCTGCCGGGTTCACTCGATATGTATCCATACGCCTTCGCGCGAAACAATGTTTGGCAGGGCGAAGTAACTGTGCAAAAGGGCTGGAGCGCCTTCAACCGCGTCGGTCCAGCGGAAAAAGATTTTCAGGACCACGAAGTGTTAGAAACTTTCTACGCCGAAGCCGAATCCTTTATCGGAAAGCAAACGAAGGAGACACCGTTTTTCCTCTTCTTGGCGCTTACGGCTCCTCACACGCCGACATGTCCCGGAGTCCATTGGCGTGGCAAAAGCAGCTTGGGTGTGTATGGCGATTTTGTGATGGAAGTTGATCACTCCGTCGAGCGGGTGATCAACGCACTGAGGAAAAAGGGGCTGGATCAAAATACCTTGGTCCTGTTTTCCTCGGATCATGGCCCGGCTCCGTACGCCGGCAATATCCTCGAAGCAACACCCGGTCAGATTCAAAACCTCGAAGCCAACGGGCACTATCCCAGCGGTCCTCACCGCGGTTACAAGTTTTCTGTTTACGAAGGAGGATTGCGAGTTCCTTTGATTGCCAATTGGCCAGGTGTCATTGAATCCGGATTATCCTGTGACGCTTTGATTGGTTTGAATGATCTCATGGCCACCTTTGCGGATCTGGCCGATCTCAACACAGGTAATGATGAAGCGCCGGACTCAATCAGTTTTGCGAAACTCTTGCGCAACCCGTCTGCCATTGGCACTCGACAAAATTTATTGATGGAATCCGTTACGTCGTTTGTCATTCGTGACGGCAATTGGAAGTTGTGCCTTTGCCCTGGAAGTGGCGTTAACACAAAGTCACCTAACGCCGCCGGAAACGATCCGATGCCGGAAGTTGCGTGGCGGAGAGCCCTCGATGCGTTTGAGGGCAAGCCGCGAGACGCGGATCTTTTGCGGCCGCCGTTTGTGCAGCTTTTCGACCTCGCGCATGATCCGCACGAGGACAGCAACCTCGCCGCGGAGCATCCTCAGCAGGTCAACAAAATGGTTGCGATTCTGAAAAAGCAGATCGAAAATGGCCGCAGTACACCCGGACCGAAGCTGAGGAACGATAAAAACATCAAACTGGTGAACATCAAGGATCAACGCCTGCCAACTGTGGTGCGCGAGCGGATTAAATGACCGATGCCTCATCGGCAGCAAACCGAAACGGATCCCCTTGCTGCGCTGAAATTGTTGCAGAGATGTAATGCATTTCTCGAATGCATCCAGATTGGCCGATCCTCGAATTTGGCTCGGCTGATCCACGAGCCCTTCGCGAGTCTTTGTGGCCGCCTCGCTGCACAACCCGGTTCGATTCCAACAAGGTCCGTCAGTGAAAACAGACGGGTCTTGTTCGTTTGGCGTATTTAGGGGTTTGCGCGGTACGGCGCAATTCGTGACAACCGAAATCGCGTGACGCGGTTGGGTACGCAGACGCTCAAAAAGTCTCGGCTCGGACCAAGAGTCTCGAAACCCCGGCATACACTCCAAATGTTTCCGGCGATGGGAAAAATGGTGTAAAGTCAGGGCCTGACGAATTTTTTTTCAGTTTAACGCCATTAGGCGGGCGTTTGAAAATGAGTACTGTTATCGCATGAGAATCATTTTTTTGGCAGCGGAATGGCTTACGCTTTTGTTTGATGTGTACCTCCTTCTCGCATTGGTGGCGGTCAACATGATGAAGGTCCAATACCTTTACTTGTTGCCGCCATTCAACTTCGAGTTTGCACGCTCGACACCTCGTTTCGTTTACGTCTGGCTAGTTCTTTGGACTGGGTTACTCGCGGTAGGCTGTCTTTACTCGACCAAACGCCGAGTAAGTGGTCGCCCAACGAGCGAGCACTGATGGAAGGAGACTCAGGCATCGAACGAATGTGGTTGACCATCGTGTCCAACTTAGCGATTTTCAAGAGAGACGTTCCGTCGCCAACCGCGAACGTGAAGGTATCCGCGACGGGAGCCGACTCGGAAATGCCTGTCGGTTCGATCAACAGATAGTCAAAGCCGCCATCCGTGGCGAAGGCTGCTGCTTCCGTAAGAAGATCCTCGGGTAGTGTGTAACGGATACATCCGTTGGCATTTCCACCCGTTTTTCGTTCGTTCGACTCAAGGTCGCTTCACCGCAACGATGGGTTGAGCATGGTAGGGACCTCGCTCATGTCGTTGACAATCACGGCCACGCTCAAGCAAGGCCGATTGGCCAGCACTTGGTTGAGTAGCGTGGTTTTGCCTGCTCGGAGGCATCCAGACAGGACGGTGACGGGTAGTGTTTTTATTGCGGCTCCGTTGGGATAGTGTATCGCTTGAGTGCCTGGGTGAGCGGTCGATCTTGATGCTCCCAATGCTGCCGGCTGAGGAATCGCCATGCGGCTGCGTTCTTCTCGGCTCGGACGAACGGCCGTAGCCATGTCTCCACACATTTGTGGCGGTAGGCGAGGCCTGCGGTGGAGCGCACCCAGGTTTCGTAGTTAGCGATCCAGAGCAGCGACGATTTCCAGAGTTTGCGAGCACGCTGCCACTGCGGTCTGCCTTGTGGCCGAGCAAAGATCGGTAGTTCGTCGGGCCAGTGAATCGCCAGAGAGAGCGACTCGACGGGAGCCCATTTCGGACAGAAGTCAAAACGGTCGAGATAAAGACCTCCGAGGTCGCGGCGTCCGAAGAACATGCCGAAGCCCCACAAGGACACATGCAACTGGTCCTGGTCCAGTCGATAACACGTGGACCGAGCGTCGGTGTCGCCGTCTCGATGGCGTTCAAAGCCAAAACGCATCAACAGATTCCCATCGGGATGGTCCACATCCCTTCCCCAACACCAGACCTGTTGCTCCATCAGCCTTCCGCCAAATCTGCGCACCGGCCGAGGCATGCACCAACCCTGGCCGGTGCGCGCCGGTATTGGGTGACGACGTGTCGCCGGCGCGGATTCAGTCATGAGGTTGATTCCTGGCCGCGCGGTATCGTGGGATCAACGCCCGGACATCCTCGGCGATCGCGACGCCGAGCACTCGCCACGCGCGCGCCATCTCCTCTGCCGGTATGGTTCGCTTGCCATTGTCCCACTTGTCCAACGTCGATCGGCGGTATTCGATTCCCAAAAACTCCACGATGTTTGTTTCGTAAGTTCGTATCCAATCGATCAAATCCAAGGTTAGGGAGGCACAGCAAGTTCGCTGAGACTCCGTTGGCCAGTTCAATTTCGGCAAGTCCGCATCGGACCAAGGTGGGCGCTCTAGCGTTGCGTGCTTCGTGTATCTTGGCCGGAACTCGTACCGGGGCAGGAAGACGCCGCCGCGCCGACAATCTCCGTAGAACGCACCAAACCCACGCAGTACCACACATCGGCCACGCGGTAGTTCCCGGGAATAAACGCTGGAACACTCCTTGCGATCGGCGGGCGGCTCGATGCGGTCGAATCCTATCTCAAGCAGCCAATTGCCTTCGGGTCGCAGGATATCGCGTCCCCAGCACCACGCCTGTTGGCTCAGCAGGTCCACCGCATGTTCAATGAGATTACCTTCCGTGCTTTGCTGATCAATTGATTGAAGTGGTACCGACATCTCAATTAGCCTCGATCGTCACCGCTGCCGCAATGTTTGCCAACAACCAAGACGACGCCGCGAACAACTGCAACCAATCGCCACTGGAACTGATCCCGTAGGTCAGCACGCTGCCAATCCAGCAAACGCTGGCAACTGTCTGTCCGAGCCATTCGATACGCAGCACCCTTTCGAGCCGATTTTTCACCGCATCGGACGCGACTCCCTTGCTTGCGGTCTCGCTCGTTACGCTCGGAGGCGCAGCGGTTGCTGCGTCATTTCCCGTCAACATGCTGCGCACTCCTCCCCACAGCAGGAGAGATCGTCCAGGTACATGCCCCATTGGCGATATTTCTCTAGCTCATCCGCTGGTAGCCCCAGCGAGGTGGCAATTGCTTTTGCGACGACGGCGAAACGTTGGCGATACTTGTAGATAAAGCAAAAGACGTGATTGTCATGACGAACAGCAGGGCCGCAGAGAAACACGCTCGGCACGATGGTCGACTCATCCTGTTCGCTCAAAAGCGGAAAGCCATCGTCGCGCCGTTCGAACAAATCCGCGACCAGCTTGTGGCTTCCTTCAAATCCGCCTGCCAACAGGGGCGGTACGGTGGATTGAAAACACCGTCCGTCCTGCGTTTTGACTTCATACATCTCGTCCACGCGAGCAACGGATTTGATCGTCGTTTGTGGAAATAGCTCCACGTGCTCCTCAAACCACTCTTCCCGCATCCGTTCCTGCGAATACGTCGACAGCGCGACACTCGGATCGGAACTTTCGTCTTTCCACGGACAGCCTTTGTCGAACAACCGCACCCGTTTGTCGCGATACGCCAAGTGGTATGCCGCATCGACACCACTTTCGTAGCCACCGACAATGATGAAGTCGTCTCCCTCAAGTTCTTCGTAGCTGGGAATTGTTGCAGTGTGTCGACAGAGTTCGGTGCCAATAAATCCATTCAAACGAGGGTATTGGAACTCGCCGGCGGCCCAAATAATATGCCGGGCTCGCAAGGTTTCGTCAGCCGTGTCGACGCGAAAGTTCTCGTCGACTTTCGTGATTCGTTTCACGTCGGTGTTCTCTTGTATCGGTAACTCGAAAAACTTCGCGACTCCCCTTAAGTGCGCCGCGTATTCGTCGCCCGTCGGATGCTCAACCTCTAAGCTGAACGCGGGCGAAATACCAATCCCGATCGAGTTCAGATCGAGCATGCCAACCGAATTGCTCGGAAATGAGGGAGTGATGAATCGAGTCTCGGCCGGCCATGAGGCGAATGACGCTCCGACCGTGTGTCGCTCAAGCAAAACGAAGTTCTCAATGCCCGCATGCCTGAGGGCGATTGCAACGCCCACACCCGCGGCGCCACC
This sequence comes from Pirellulaceae bacterium, assembly GCA_029243025.1. NCBI lineage: Bacteria > Pseudomonadati > Planctomycetota > Planctomycetia > Pirellulales > Pirellulaceae > Pirellulaceae bacterium. Next base: position 42,192 of record JAQWSU010000024.1, read on the forward strand.
GCCGACGATAACGACATCATAGGCTTCGGCATTCGTTGGGGTCTTCATCAGGGGATATCCTCGGTTGCGAGTTCGATTGGTGGTAAAGGATCTTCAAGATCCGACCAGGCACTGGGGCCCTGAGCGAACTCGAGATCGGTCAACAAACAGCGATCCAGGATTCTCTCGATGCGTTGCTGGTTCAGTCCTTGCCCAATGAACACCAGCTCCTGATGGCGATCCCCATGCTCACCGAAGAAATTGGAGCGGATTTCCGCAATCAGTTCCTTGTCGTCCGGCCATTCCTCTTCTGGAGCTGCCGCCCACCAGAATCCAGCCGGATTCATGCGTATCGAACAACCCGCCTGCGACCAGTCGTATGCCCAGTCATGGCGAGATGCGATCCACATCAAACCCTTGCTTCGCAGAACACCTGAAAACAGCCCTTCATCCAGATCATTCCCGAATGCCTCGGCCAGACGCTTCGGATGGAAAGGACGGTGGCGACCATAGACAAAGCTGGAAATGCCGTACTCCTCCGTCTCAGTTGGCTCCTGCCCCCTCGGCACCGCCAGCCACTCCGGCTTTCCTTCTGCCTCGGCCATCTGAAACCGTCCGGTGCCCAGAATTGAGGAAAGCGGCACGCAGCTTTCCGTTGCATGTAAGATCTCGGCATTCGGATTGAGTCGCCGAATGATTTGATCCAATTGCTCCAGGTCGTAGGGCGAAACGAGATCCGTTTTATTGATGACAATCACATTTGCGAACTCAACCTGGTCCACCAGTAAATCAACGATGTTGCGATCGTCCTCGTCGTCCAGCCCCATCCGTCGATCAGTCAGATCGTCCCATGAGCCGAAATCTTGCATGAAAGCTCCCGCATCGACGACCGTCACCATCGTGTCCAGTTCGGCAATTTGCGACAGACTATTCCCTTCTTCATCCTCGAAAGTGAATGTCTCGGCGACGGGCATCGGTTCGCTAATCCCCGTCGACTCGATCAACAGGTGGTCGAACCTGCCTTCACCCGCCAACCTCGTGACTTCGACGAGCAGATCCTCGCGCAACGTGCAGCAAATGCAGCCGTTCGTCATCTCGACCAGTTGTTCTTCTGTTCGAGATAGATTCGCATCGCCGTTGCGTACCAAGGCCGCGTCAATATTGACCTCGCTCATGTCATTGACGATCACGGCGACACGCATCTTCTCGCGGTTAGCCAAAATGTGATTCAGCAGTGTCGTCTTGCCCGCTCCGAGAAAGCCGCTCAGCACCGTGACCGGCAGACGGGACCGACTCGGTGGTGATCCAATCTTGTCCATGGGTAACTCCAAAAGTTCGCTCAATGACGGGAAAAAGCCTTTTCTAGGAATAGGCAGTTCCGGCATGGACATCGGTCGTTTCGCCACCGGCTGGCAACTGCCGAGCCCCTGCCTAACTGTTATTTATGCAATAATAATGCAGGTGCAATAGAATTGCAATACGGGTGCCCGAGTTCGTTCGAAGATAGACCTTTGAAGTAGCTCGTTGGCTCGTGGCTAACCGTTCGGGTCCTGTTGAACCAGCGAGAAGGATTTGCGCGGCTGGAAAAATCTGCCGTGGCCCGAGGTACCTACCTCGTGAGTGTTCCGGGGGGGCTCAGATGAAGTTTTGCACGGTCGCCACAAGTGTCTTCGTCCTGGGCCGGTTGTCCTTCGCAATGACTTTGCTTCTTAATGGGTCGCCAGATGGGGCGGTTCTCGATCCAGAGTCGGTTCCAGCGACAGCGGTCGTTACTAACGTCGTGCGCGACAGCAAGAAACCGGTCGTCGGGGATCTCTGCGGCGACTACGGTGCAGTGGGCCGAGAGTCTCAACCGAAACGATTGACCCTGGGAAAAGGGCACTCGGATACTGAAGTTTTCTTCCATGTGAATGTGCAAGATGGCCTTGAACTTGTCCGGCGATACGAATTGGGGCCGGTTCTCGCCCTGGCAGCAATTGATCGGTGCGAACCTCTCTCTCAAGCAGCACGCTTGTCCGCGTTGCCAACGATAAAGGCCGTACCGGAGGCTTTGGAAAAGGAAAATTTATGTGAATCAAGACACCACTGCCCTCAGTTGGACTGAGGCTTCTGAGCTTGAGCGGGTGCGCCAGCCCAAGTAGGCACTGGCGTGGCTTGAACCGTTTCAGTCATCGGCGCATCTAGCGCCAGCCACAGTGACGTGATGTCGTCACAGCAAAGAACCCGAATCGCCGTAGGCGACTTATCGCTATGTGGCCAATCGGTGTTGTCAATGCTGTGTTGATATGATTCGGGTGGTGGATTCGGGAACCCGGGGGCTGGTATCTTCTCGATGACGTGAGATTATCGCCTACTCGCACATCCATCATCAACGCGATGCCAGAACGTTGGTAGGTATGGTTGCCGTTCATTGGATCACGTGGACTTGATTCAAACACTAATGCTGACATGCGAGGATGGAATGCCACCCATTGTTGCCTTTGGCCTACCCGGTCCCCTCGAGCTGTTGGTCCTCGTGATGATTTGCGGTGTCCCAATCGCAGTTGTAGCGATCGTGGTGTTTCTTGTGTATCGGTCAAATTCAAGCACAAAGTACAAAGCGTTGCCAGTTGACCATGAGCTTGGTGGCAGGAGTGATTCCGAGCAAGCCCAACTCTTGCAGTCACGTGCTTACGCCAAAGTTCGTGTGCCGGCCATGATCTTCAAGTAGTAGGAGCTTTGTTGTTGCTAGTGTCCCTCGGCGTCGGTGTCCCAGTTGCCGTGCTTGAGTATATCGAAGTGTTATGGCTTGTCATCGTCGTGGTTGCCCTTGGGGCATTTTGGTTAATCGCAGGAGCCTGGATACGGAAGCTTTCGCGATACGAATGGGTGATGGCCTTTGGTGATACTCTTTGACTCGGAGGTTATTGCAGGCTTTCGCGAACAGGATCCGCCGTTGGCTTCGGTCTCGTGTCAGAGAGATGATTGATTGCTCGGCTCGTGACCGATGTCGCGCAGGCGTTGATGTAAGACGCGTCCAGGCGAGCGGTAGCGGCGACAGTCGAACTGATGGCACGAAAAAAAACAAGGCACGCCATGAGAAGAATAAGCCTCGCTTAACCAAAGCGGAGTTCTTCGAGGAGACTCGGTCGCGTAGCACCGAGGAAATCAAACGCTTTCCAAATCGCTTGTTCTTGATCGCGACGGTGGTGTGCATACCGGTCTCAGTGTGGTCATACCAGTACGCAGACTGACGCGGAGTCGTTGCTGGATGGTGCTGACGTCTCTCGCTGGACAGGGCGTTGTCCAGATGGTGTATTCGATGGCCGTGTTGCCAATCGCTCCAGCAACTACATGCCCAACGTGCCATTCCGTAGGGTTTTTGTGCCGGGATGGCCCTGTGAGTGCGGCGTCTCTCTCTTTGACCGGTTGCAACCAACTCAATAGCTCGCGTTGTGAGGCGAGGTCGGGCAGGTGTTTCTCGATGAATTTCAGCCGCCCGACCTAACGGCCATTCGTGAAGCAACGATCGCAGTCCTTACCGCCAGAATACTTATCTCGGATGCAGACCATTCCAATCTTGCTAGAATCAGGGCAGACCACATGGCATTAACCTGTAAATTAAGAGAATAGCAATGAGTCGTAAGTTCGTTCTGCAGCTCGCTGTCGCTTCATGCTTGTTTCTTGTGCATCGATCAGCGACTGCCAGTGATTGGCCAATGTATCGCTGCGACGCCGGGCGTCGTGGTGTCACGCAGGGCAGTCTCCCAGAGAACTTGTCCCTCGCTTGGGTTCGCGAGTTGCCGAAGTTGGCTCCTGCGTTTAAGGATGACCGGTTGCAGTTCGATGCGGGCTACGAGCCGGTCGTCGCAAACGGGCATATGCTCATTGCTTCCTCACGTACCGATTCGGTGAAGGCGTACGAAACGAAGACGGGAAAACAGCTCTGGTGTTTTTATACAGATGGCCCTGTTCGATTCGCGCCAGCCATTTCGGGGGGCCTTGCCTGTTTCGGTTCCGACGACGGTTGTTTGTATTGCGTCGAGCTGGCGACGGGCAAACTTCGTTGGAAACATCGGGCAGCGCCCAGCCAGCGCCGTTTGCTTGGCAATAGACGCCTGGTTTCAGTTTGGCCCATTCGTGGTGGCCCGGTTGTGGCCGATGGCAACGTTTATTTCGCCGCCGGTGTATGGCCATTCGAGGGCATCTTTGTTTACGCCATAGATATGGAAACCGGAAAAGTTCTCTGGCGTAACGATCGCCTTGGTTTTCTATTCGGCCAGCAACCTCATAACACCAAGGCGATCGGCGGTCTGGCTCCCCAGGGATACCTCGTCGTTCATGGTGACGAGCTGGTTGTCCCGTGCTCAAATGCATACCCGGCCCGGTTGAATCTGCATACCGGCGAAATGATCGAATTCGAATTGCCGAAAGCTGGAAGGCTTCCCGGCGGATGGTTCGCGGCCATCGATCCGGACAAAGCGCGAGCAATAAGACGGGGACAGTTGACTTTCGACGAAGTCATCAATCGCCACAGGCACGAAGACAAGGTTAACGCAGCCAGCGGCGGTGTAAAGGGATTGAGCCGCGAGATTCGTATCGGTAACGCGACATTGAAATTTGATGATTCGCGAGCGGACGTTGATGGAACGATCCATTCGATGATCTACGCAGACGAGGCCCTGTTCCTTGCGACAGGGGACGGTCGCATCATGTGTTTTCGCGAGAATAATCAGCTTGTGCCCCGCACGCCCGTGACATGGGAAACGGAACGAACTCGATTCACAGCGCCGGATGATGCCATGGCGAAAGCTGCGATGGTCGTAAAGAGTTCATCCAGCCGATATGGAATAGCGATGGTGGTCGGTTTGTCGGATGGCAATTTGACGAAAGCACTTATCGAATCCTCTGACTATCACGTTATTGTTTTCGATGACAATCGCGAGCGGGTCGATCAATTTCGCCACGAACTGGATGCAGCAGGCCTGTCTGGTGTTCGAACTGCCGTCATTCACACAGATTTGAAGAATCTCCGCTTACCGCCCTACATTACAACGACTCTGATTAGCGAGAAATCCGATATCGATTTTCAAACATTGCTGCAAACACTTCGTCCATTCGGGGGCATCGCAGTGGGAGGGCATGTTACGAAGGCTGATCTGAAAGAGGTTGAACTCGGTAACTTTTCAATCCAACCCAAGTCCATTGGAGATTTCGCTTTGGTGAGGCGCGAGGGACCATTGCCCGGGGCGACTCAATACTCGGGAGATTTCTCAGCCAGCAAAGATCAGTTGGTACGGTTCCCGCTGGGCGTCCTGTGGTTTGACGATGCGCTGGCACACTTCAAACGTTCGCCCCAACCGGTTTTCGACCGCGACACAATGATTTCAAGACCGAAAAATTGGGACGTACCGCGGCACGAGAAGAGTAACAAAATCGATTATCCGCTGCTGCCGCCAGTTTTCTCGGACATTTATACTGGCCGCATCCTGGATCAATCAGAACGCCCAGACTTGCGAACGCGATTGGATCCGAGTTCGCCATCGAAGCTCGAACCCAGTCAGTATCGAAGGCCGGGACAGGCCAGATCGACGAGGCCGGGGCGATTGATTGCAGGAGAGAGGATCAATCCACTCACGGGTAAGTCCGAGCCTCGTGCATTTCCCAAGACGTATGGCTGCGATGGAGGTGTAGACTATGGTGATTTCTATACACTGCGGAGCGGTACCGCGGCATATTATGATAAGACGATCGAAAGCGGAACGGTCTTTTTGAGCGGCCCCAGAAGCGGCTGTACCAACAGTATCATCCCATCCGGTGGTCTATTAAATGTCCCGTACTATTATGATGGCTGCACATGCAGCTATCCGCTGCCCGCGGCCATGTCGCTGATCGCGATGCCGCAAAGCCACGAGCAATGGTCGTCGTGGGGTCCAGGTAAACTTGAACCGGGCACGATTCAGCGGATCGGAATAAACTTTGGTGCGCCGGGCGATCGGATGACGCGTGACGGCACGCTTTGGCTGGACTATCCATCCGTCGGCGGGCCCTCTCCTGAGGTCAATATCGAGACCACAACATCCGCGAATTATCGCTATCAACACAGCGTTTGGATGCAAAGCTCTGGGCCGCGACCGTGGGTGACTGCGTCCATGGCCGAGGGGCTGGGGCGACTCGTCATCAAGCACCTCAAACCCGGAGAGTATCTGCTGCGCCTTTACTTCGCCGAGCCCGATGAACTTGCCCCGAAGCAGCGTTTGCAGGACATTAAACTTCAAGGACGCTACGTGCTCCGAGATTTCGATATTGCCAACGAGGCCGGCGGCGTCATGAGAGGAATCACAAAAGAGTTTTCAAAGATTCAAGTCGCCCACGATCTGACGTTGGAACTCGCCGCCGCAAACGATAACACAATTATCAGCGGGATCGAACTAATACGTCAGGACTAGGCATTTCAAATACAGCGGAACGTATTCGCAATGAAGGCCGTCCGTAACTCGCAGAGGTGAAAAAGACCTCTGTAGCTGGCTCGCTCATCAGCCTACTCGGTGATTCTGTCGGTATCGCTGGCTCGACAAATGCCGGCCATGCGTTGCCTCTCTTCGTCACAGAGAAGATGCCAGCAGTCAATGACGAGCCGAAGTTGGATGTCAATTGATGTCAAATCAAGCCAGTTTGTGCATCCAGTTTCCTGGCCATTTCCTGACAAGGGATTTGCTGATTTCGTAACTCGTTTAGCAGCAGGGGAGTTACGTTCATCGGTATCCGGGTTCGATCTCCGCACGCCGCTTTAATGCACGCAAACGCGCTGCACCAAACCCGGATAGCCGAAGTTTGACGTGCTATTCACCCGCGACGGGCAGTTTTATCTGGACGATCAGCGCTTTGCCGAAATCAGTTTCATCAAGTTCGATCTGCTCTGGTATAACTCTATGACCAGTTGGACGCCGGTCATGCCCTTACGGCGGACAACCCCATGGTCCAGGCCCAGGACACGACGCTGCGGGACTCAATGAACTGGAGGCTTTCGCACCATTCGCATCTTTGCCTTGCCCTGGGGTCCCAGAGGGCCTGAGTCTTATGCTGACCCGGTGAAACGCAAGCGACTTTATGAGGCGTTGGATAAATCGCTCGAGGAAAAACCTGATCACTCGAAGAAAGAGCCATGAGAATGTATTTGCGAAGATCAGTTCTTTTGTGCTGCCTACTTATGGTCTTAGGGCTGACTACGGCGTCGTTGTATGCCGAAGACCAGTCAGAAAGTCCCAATCTTCTCATCATCTTCACCGACGATCAGGGCTATGCGGACCTCGCCTGCTATGGAAACACGAAGAACAAGACACCGCGACTTGACCAACTAGCGAAGGAGGGGACGCGGTTTACATCCTTCTACGCGCAGACAGTCTGTGGCCCGTCGCGCTCAGCGCTGCTGACGGGGCGGTATCCAATTCGCAGCAAGGGCTGGGGCATGCCCGCTTCCGAGATCACATTTGCCGAGTTGATGCGCGAGTCCGGATATCAGACGGCATGCATCGGCAAGTGGGATGTCTCGGACCGTAAGGCGATTATCGATCGCATGCCCAATGCTCAAGGGTTCGATTACTACTTCGGCCCACTGGGAGCCAACGACGACGGCGGAGTTGCGTTTCACAAGAACAATGACAAGGCCGGTTCGACTCGCGATATGGGCAGCCTGACGACGCTCTACACCGATCAGGCCGTCGATTACCTCAAGACAAAACGCGATCCGGACAAGCCCTTCGTTCTTTATGTGGCTCACACGATGATGCACACCATCATTAACGCCTCGGAACGCTTTCGCGGTAAGTCGGCGGGCGGGCTGTATGGGGACGTGGTTGAAGAGTTCGACTACGAGACCGGCCGACTGCTCGATGTCCTCAATGACCTGGGACTGAGCGAGAACACGCTGGTGATCTATACCAGCGACAACGGTCCCTGGAACCAGCCGAAATACACCAAGCGTAAGAAGGGCCATCCTGAAGGTTCGATATTCTGGGGTGAAGCCGGTCCGCTGCGCAACGGCAAGGGGTCGTGTTATGAAGCCGGTTATCGCGTGCCGTGCATCGTTCGCTGGCCGGGCAAAGTGCCGGCCGGGCGCGTCAGTGATGCGATCTTCGCGACAATCGACTTCATGCCGACGTTTGCCGCACTGTGCGACTTCAAAGTGCCTGATGACCGTCGTATCGATGGTGTCGAACAAACTGCTTTGCTCTTCGGTCAGCGCGAAACCGGCCGGAAACACTTCTACTTTGGCAATGCCGGGGTACGCCAGGGCAAGTGGAAGTACTTGAAAGCCAACGCCTTTTTTTGGACGGACGCCGTCGACGATAATCGGAAAAAGGAGGAAGAATTGTATGATCTTGATGCCGACCTGGGAGAACGCGCAAATCTGGCCGCGAAGTTTCCCGAGAGAGTCACCGAGCTGAGGGCATTAATGCAGTCAATCGAAGCGGGCGACAAGCTGGAAGCGGAGGTAAACCGTCGCTGAAAAATCAGGATTGAATTGCCGTATCGGAGAATCGACGGGCCACGATCTATCGCGAGCGCACTCCACAGAAACGACCGAAGACGAGCCTGAAACTGAGCCACTTAGCGTTGCTTGTGTTCTGGTTGACCGCCGCGTGGGGTCAAAAAACTAAAACGAACCCATTGGCCGATAATTCCCTGGCCTGTTTCGTTTTGGACTCCCCAATTGCCGGTCGACTTAAATGGCAATCGTCGACACCGACAATGAAAAGACTAGGTGGGACAGGGGGTTATGGGCTGGCGTCAAATTCCTAGCCCCGTTGCGAGTCCATCGCCCCGCCTCCACTCAGACGGGTTGCACAATCCGTCTCGATTAACACAAGGCCCGTCAGGAACACCTGGCCGGCCTTGCTTGTTTCGTGCAGGGATACTTGCTTGTTTCGTGCAGGGATAAAGGAGTTCGCGAGCACCGTTGGATGGGAATTCAGCGCTGCCTCCCACAATTCTTCACTCAAGCTTACGAACATTGTCCATGATTGGATAACGATGGAACCCTGCCATGATTCCCTTTGGAAGTCCCTGGTCGCGTCAATTTGAGGCAGGTACTTCCACGAGACGGATGGAAAACCTGCCACGTCGCTAAAGTCTGTTCGTCCGAGAATATGGCTAGGAGTGGAAGACGGATTGAGCATCCATTCTCGGAGGCCGGACTCGATTGCCGACATGAACTTAAGTTTTTCTTTTGTGGGTTCCGGCTCTCCCGCCTGCCGATTACAATCGAGCGAGTCGAACGGACTTCGACCGTGTTCATTGCATATCTTCGTGTGCATTTTCTGAAACACACGCCCGTCGAAAGGCGGCATTGTTTTCGCTGATTTGCATTTGCAGCAAGGTAGCGATAGGCTGCCGCCGGCGACAGCGTGCGTTAAACCGCGACTGCCAATTTGGAATTCGATCATTTTCTTGGGGAATTCTTTGATGAGTTATTTGAAAGTGAGTTTTGGACTTTTGGCGGGCTTGTTTTGGACTTTTGGCGGGCTTGCTGCATCCCCTGCGTCGGCAAGCCTCATTGGCAGTTACAAGTTCACGGCCCACTCTTTATCTCCGACAGACGCAGACGGCGGTGACGGAATCACGTTCAGCAACTTCTTCGTTGGAACCGGGTACGGCGATCTGACTGATAACGTCGCTCCAGCCAATGCCCTCCGACTGTCGGGTGATGACACGGAGGAATTCTCTAGCGATGCGTTCGCAAGGGACGCCTTTTTTAGCTTTATGATCACGGTTGCACCTGGATGGCAACTCGATCTCAGGTCGATCGAGGTCGACAATCAGGCGACGAATACGCACCAGTACTCTTCTGCGCGCGTCTTTAGTGACGTGCAGGGATTCGATGACATTGTTGCTGATACGATTGGTCGAGTCGGCAGGACTGGGACTGGCTATGACGAGGCGATTCAGATCGATCTGATTGATCTGGACGATCCAACCATTAACGATGGTTACGATGGTTACGTCCTGAGCAGTTCCGACTTCGATCGGACCGGCGCCACGACAGTCACTTTCTACTTACCTTGGATCGATAAATCGGACTTGGAAACGCGTTTCACTGATCTGCATGAGATCCGCATCAACGGTACGGCCAGCGTGCCGGAGCCGTCTTCGCTGGTCGTGATGGGCGGCCTATTCGCTCTAGGTATGCTCCGCTGGAGAGTGGTCAGCTGGCGCCAGCGGCGCCGTTTGGCGTAGGACGGTACGGCGCGTCCAGCGTTTGTTCCCAAGGCCCGGTCTTCCGATAACCGCTGCGAGTCGTGGTGGCCGCCTCCACTCAGACGGGTTGCACAATCCGTCTCGATTAACACAAGGCCCGTCAGGAACACCTGGCCGGCCTTGGTCGTTTCGTGCGTGTATGGCGGTGTTTGCGCGATTTGGCGTCGGTCGTGACGACCGAAATCGCGTAACGCGGTCGGGCCCGCTGAGGCCCGAAAAGTCTCGAAATCGCGTGATACACCCCAAGTGAGTCCCGCGATGGAAGTCCGGTGAAAACGGCAGGTTACGAAAACGATCTTTTTTCCACTTTGGCGTCGTTGGCCAGTAGCTGGTCGCGTTACAACCCGTGTCTCGTCGCCTTGATTCAGGTCCGATTGACCCGTTCCACGCGGCTCACCACAGAGGTCGGTTTCACTGCGGCGAACTAGGGTCGGGCGCAATCTGTTGAGGATGAAGCAACCGAAGTCTCGTAGTAAGAATGCCAAGCCGTAGCGGTGGTGGACACATGGCCTTGTTGTGTCTTAGGATGGATCGACTAGGTACGAGCGGAAAGGGCTTCATCCACGTTTAAGTTCCATCGTGGAAATGGATCCTGAAAGCGCTTCCAAGCCTCAATTCCTGCCGAGAACTCTTTGTCGGTCAGCAAGCACTCCTGGAGCGAATCGTAGATGCCCGTCGATTTGATCAACAGATAGTCAAAGCGGCCATCCTTGGCCAATGCTACCGGCTGAGGAATTGCCATGCGGCCGCTTGCTTCTGGGGTCGTTCGTTTCCGAGTGCCATTTCAGCGAGCATTTTTCCGATGGCGGGACGTTCAGATCCGTTGGCGCTAGGAAGTTCCAAAACCGATAGTAGTTGTCGTTCCTGTAAACCTGTGAGACGTTGAACAGCGACCATGTATTCTAAGACAACCCACCTCGTCTTCTCCAGATTGCTAAATGCGAGTGGGACACACGCGTTCCGATCCTCCGCCGTAACCGTACGAACTTGACTTGAATCCAAGCAGTGCGAAGGAACTCGGCATCGATGCAAATCCTTGTCCTCCGCAAACCAAGTTGTGTGAGTATTGGTGCAATCCGCGCGGTCGGATTGTCGGGTCGGCGCGGCGAACACTGCTGTGGAAGGAACATCGGTATGCGGCACCGTCTCTTTAGCGGGCGCCCGCCGAACAACCTCATTCGCAGCTCATTTGGGCATCCGCAGCAGCTAAAGTACGCAAGAATCGCGGAATTGACGATATGAAATTGGCTAACTCCTCTCAATTTTTGAGCGGAAAGTTTTTGATTCGACCGGAAGTCGTGGGATACTGAGGCGAGGAAAATGCAACAAATGAGCAACAAAGCCACGTTCCCGTCATTATTTGTCTGTGCTTCCATCGTTACCCTTTCGACGTTCACTAACGGAGTACTCGCTCAGACCTACGTGGATTGGACACTTGAGACCGGCTCGAGCGGAACAGGTACACTTGCTGGTGCCGGTGGCGTGCCGGATTTCTCTTTTGCGGTCACGGGCGATTTTTCAGAGTCCGGTCTGCTGGTCGACGACGAAGATGTCTTCGATAACGCCACTTGGGAATCGCTCTTTGGCGAGGGTGACAACCAAGAATCTCTACGGATCCAAGGCGAGGCAGATTTTCTTTCAACTTCAGTTCTGACCATCGACTTCAGCTCCTCAGTTCCCGGCAGTACGTGGGCTTTTGCCGTTACTGACCTCGAGGGCGAAGACGCGATCATCTCGGCAACGGCGTCCGGTGTGCCAGTCAGTAATGCAACTATTGCCAGTTGGTTCCAAGAGCTTTTTGACAGCAAACCAGGTCCCATCGACTTGCCGTCTGGCTTCGACGCAGCCAATGCTGCTTTGGTGGCCCAGTTTGATTCTGACGGCCTTCTGAGTCAGGTCCCCCCCCCGACCAGCCGGGTACAGAGTCGTCAAGCGGATGGTTTATTCCAAATACGCCGATTGACTCGCTAACGATTACCCATGTCAATCGATTCGGCGGCAAAGCGAGTATGCATGTTTACATTGCCGCCGTTCCAGAGCCCTCCGGCCTGACTCTGATTGGATTAGCGTCAGCGTTGACCGTCCTGTCTCTACGGAAAACTTCACACCTGCCGTTTGGCAAGCTTAGTTGATTTCCGATCCCCCCAACTCCTCCCGGCGGGCTTCAGGCTTGATCGAACAGGATCCGCCGTTGGCTTCGGTCTAGTGTCGGAGAGATGATTGCTCGGCTCGTGACCGATGTCGTGACAGGCGTCGAGGTAAGAAGCGTCCAGGCGAGCGGTAGCGGCGACGGTCAAACTGATGGCACGAAAGAAAAGAACAAGACACGACATAAGAAGAATAGCCTCGCTTAACCAAAGCGGAACTCTTCGTGGAGTCTCGATCGCGTAGCACCGAGGAAATCAAACGCATCGACATAACTAACACACGCGTAGTAGCCATGCCGTAACTCACGCACTTTTGCCGTCGAGAGTTTTCCGTCGTTCGGGATATCTGTGTAACCTTCCAATTCCTTCCAACTGCGTGTTGCCAGTTCCGGAGCACCCTGCGGATGCCGGCTATGAGCAAGGGCCACTTCCCGGCAACGGGGCCAATACCGTACCGGAACCTTCTGCAATCCTGTTGGTTTTACTGGGACTCGTCGGATTCTCGGCTTTCCATCGCAAACGTGCTCGATAGCATCGCGGTTCAATCCTTGTTGATTTAAGCAGCGAGGCCGCTGGGATTTACCTGGCGGCCTCGTTTCGTTTGGTAGCAATGGCTTTCAGCCACCGATGGGACTGGCGCGCCGATCATTTTCAGCCACGTTGAGCCGCGCCGCAACCTGCTGCAGTAAACGATAAGCACCCGCATGTGGGGGGTCGATCTGTAGGCATTTTCGCAGTTCCGTTGCTGCCCAGGTAAGTTTGCAGGTCGGGCTCGGGACGATCACGTTTGGTGATTTGAAATCATCGCGGGAAGGAGCAAACACACTTATCTCATCCGCACTTCGTGCGTGTCGACTGCGGGGCCCTTTCGTGCATGGAAGAGTTCGGATTGACCAACAAGAGCAAGACGGCAAGCAGAGGCTTGGCCCAGGTCGCAGAAATCCTACTCCGCGGCCACTGCCACGATTGTGTGTAGGGTTTGAGATTGGTTGCCTTGAAGCCCGGCGATACGGACTGCTTTACGGGGGGCCTGGCTATTCGGCGAACAAGAAAGTGATCAATCACTTGCAAGAAAGCACTCAGTTGGTCCTTTGATCGATTCATCACAGGCAACCGCTTCTGCATCCTTTGCGTCAAATTGGATTTTCGCCAGTCGAAACGTTAGTCTGTCGTACTCAGCCACGGTCGTAACCGAGATTCACCACTCATGACCGGGGAAAGAAAATGAAACAACTTCTAGTTCAGCTGCTTCTTGCTGAATGTGGAAGAGAGAAGAGATCGACCCATGGACAAGAAAAAGTCAAATTCGATTACAGGCATTCGCTTTGGAGTAATGCAGTTGCCGGACTGGCGAAAACGGTTGTGGATAGGGTTAACGCTGTTGTTTCCACTGTTTTATGCGCCTCTAAGTTCGATGGGACAGACTCCTCTTGAAATCATGCCCACTGGGAACGAACCGAAAGGCTTCGTTCGCGTGTTCAGCAGGAAGGTCGAGGTGTTCGAGATACCGATCTACGCAACACGCGACACGCCAGACAAAAAGCTGCTGCACGCTGCAAATGTGCTAGCGCAATATCTGGACAATGATGCTGACGGAATTCCCGATAACAGACGGGTGCTGAAAGCACTGAAGGAACGCAACGGTGCGATGGTTATGTTTGCGACTGAGCGGGCTGCAAGGCGAGTTGATATCCACGACTATATCCCGGAACGGGTTTGGGATCGGATGGTGGTGGTGGCACTTTTTGGTGAAGAGACACGTCCTGGTGGTTCTGCGAATGGCGTCTTTGACGCGACGTACGAGGAAGTGCTACACCTGATCACATCAGCCGGTTATGCCCATGCGTATCCGCGTGTCTTCGGAGAGAGGAAGGGAACTCAGATTGCGAAAGCGATGGACAAAGCCAGGGGGGGCCACTTCAACAAGGTGCCGCGGGCGTATCCTAAGAAGGCGTGGTATACGTATTACGATCGGACATGCGACTATCGATGCCAGATTACGGAATACATTTATTGGGGAATCACATCCTTGATCGGTGCCCAGGATTTCCCGAACCGTCTCCAGGAAATTTCTGAAGAGTGGAGATTGAATACGGCTGCGAAAGTTAAGAGTGGGGACCCTGACTTATTCGCATTGCTATCGGCCCCCGAATATTCATTTCCTACGAAGCTGCCCGATGGAAACTACAAGCCTCAGGTTCAGAAGAAGTCGGGTGCACCAACCGATTGATCACATTAGCCGACCATGGTTTCATGCGACTTGCTGCTGCTAACCTTTGGATTATGGACATCCTTAAACTGTAACATCACCAATGTGGGGGAATATTCGTGCTTCGATCAAACCTCATTTTCTGTTTCCTTCTCCAGCTCGCCTTAACCACATCCTCATTCGGGCAGTTCACTGATGCATCAGGAGAACTTGGATTTGGTGGCGGCGGCAAGGCTGCTTTCGGTGACTACAACAACGATGGATTTGTCGATTTGTATACCGGCAAGCTATGGAGAAATGAAAACGGTAAAAAGTTTGTCGATGTCACTGACTCAGGTGTCGGAGGTGGCGAAGGGATTTGGGGTGACTATGACAACGATGGGAATCTTGATCTGTTTACGTTCACGGGTGCGGGGGCACTCTACAAAAATACGGGAGACGGGAAATTCGAAAAGATTGCATTTCCTGAATTGCCAACCAAAAATTCACGAGGCGCCGTGTGGATCGATATCAACAACGACAGTCTGCTCGATTTGTATGTCGGTGGATATGAAATTTGGCAGCAGGCCGTACACCCGGATGTGGTTTACATGAACAAGGGAAACGGAGTGTTTGAAGAAGCGTGGCGATCTCCCGAAAGTTATTCTGCCCGAGGAGTCGCCGCGGCAGACTACGACGGAGATGGATTTGTTGATGTGTATGTTTCCAATTACCGCTTGCAACCCAACTTTCTCTGGAAGAACAATCAAAAGAATGGATTCGAAAACGTCGCAGAGAAATCCAAGTCGCACGGAGTTCCGGACGAAGTGATCGGCTACACCGGTGGAATCAGCTATCCCGTTTGCGGCCATACCATCGGCTCCTGTTTCAGCGACCTGAATAACGACGGTCTGATTGATCTCTTTGTTGGGAACTTCAGTCATCCACGGGCAGGTCAAGACCACCCGCAGTTTTTGCAGAACGGTGGAGCTGACAAAGCGTTTGTCTTTGAGGACAAATCGAAATCAGCCGGTTTAGCATGGCAGGAATCTTACGCGTCGCCCACGTTCGGTGATTTCAATAACGATGGTGTGCAAGACCTTTTCTTTACGACGGTCTATGGCGTGGGAAGCGGGAATATTCGGAACTACCCTGTCTTGTATCAAGGTCGAGGCGATTGGATGTTTGAAGACGTGACAGCGATCCAGAAGGTCAGCGATTTGCCACCGACCTACCAGGCAGCATGGGCAGATATCGACAACGATGGCGACCTCGACCTGTGCACGGCCGGAAAGATTTTTCGTAATGATAATCAGCTCACCGGTAAATGGTTGAAGATAAAGTTGTCGGGTGATGGAAAGAAAACGGGCAAGTCGGGAATCGGTTCTGCCGTCCGTATCAAGGTCGGTGACGAACTCATCACTCGCCACGTTGAAAGCGGAACAGGAGAAGGCAACCAGAACGATTTGACGCTGCATTTTGGCTTTGGGGAACTGGAAGCCGATGCAGTTTCCGCCGAAGTGACCTGGCCGGGCAATTACAAACAGACCGTGGATGGACTGAAACTGAATGCTGCACACACGATTGCGTTTGAATGAGTGTCGAGCATGACTCTCGCCGTCGTTGCTTTGAAACGGGTTCTAATTCGGTGCTGCGTTCCCCTGATTTTCAGCGAGAATGCTCCGATGGAAATTGCCGACCACGCGCATTTGCCAGTTGATTCGATGAGCATCTTTCCATCGAAGTTTAGGCCTTGGTGAATCGTGTTTCTGTCGAGGAGGCAAGCACTCATCGTCACGCGATTGGCTGATCTGTGAAGGCTTTCTGGAGGATTGCCCCGTGTCGAAGTCCGCAGCCCAAAAATCGTATGCGTCAGTGTTCCCTTAACCTGCAAGTACGCCGCTTATGCGTTGTTGATTTTCGGGTTGCCTGCCTCGACGACGAATGCCGCACGCGAGAAGGTATTGCCACCCGGTTTCAACACGTCATCCACCACCATGTAGTCGGACCGCCAGGAGTCCTGTGTGACGTTGCACAAAATGTAGCCGCGTTCGGCATTGTGGAATTTCACGCAGGCGTTCGTGGCCAGAATCGAATCAAGGTTCTTTGGTTTTTCAACGCCGTTCCCTCCGCTGCACAAAGACGTTGCGACGAATTCGGAGGCGACTAAAGGCTGATCCTCGCGGCGATCATCAACGCGCAATTCGTTGGCCCAATTCGTGTGAATGTCTCCTGTGAGCACGACGGGGTTGGCGATTTTTCTGTCTGCTAAAAATCGCATCAGTTGGATTCTCTCGGCCGCGTAGCCCGGCCACTGATCCATTGAATACCGACCGACGTCGTCGATAACGGATCGCTTGACCAAACCCATCATGACTTGTTGTGCCAGGACGTTCCACTTTGCCTTGGATGATATCAGCTTTTGGCAAAGCCAGTTCTTCTGGCGACGACCTAGCATCGTGTTGGCGGTGTTCAGCGCGGCATCGTTTAGCGGACTGCGCTTGTCGTTGTTGGGCTGGTCGGTGCGGTATTGGCGAGTGTCCAACACTAAGAGTTCGGCAAGCTGGCCATAGGAAGCACGTCGGTAGATTTTCATGTCGCTGCCGGTGGGCAAGCATGCGCGACGCAACGGCATCATTTCGTAATAGGCCTGATACGCGTTGGCTCGGCGCTCGAGAAAGGCAATCGGGTCGATCCCTTCTTCTTCGGAAATTTCATTGGCACAGTTGTTGTCGAATTCATGATCGTCCCATGTGACGAACCAGGGGCAATTCGCGTGCATTCCCTGCAAGAGCTGGTCACCCCGATACTGTGCATACCTTGCGCGGTAGTTATCAAGAGTTTGGATTTCATTTCCCTGATGCGTGCGGACGCTGCCGCCTCGTCCGGCTTCGTATTCATAGATGTAGTCGCCAAGGTGAAAGACCAGGTCAACGTTGTCACGAAGCATTTGTTCGTAGCCCGTGAACAAACCTTGTTCGAAGTTCTGGCAAGAGGTTACCGCGAATCGCAGTTGATTAGCCATCGCGTCGGGGGCCGGTAGGGTTCGCGTGCGACCGATCGGACTTTCCGCATCTCCAGCGCGAAAGCGGTACCAGTACCAACGGTCCGACGGTAAGCCAGTCGGTTCAACGTGAACCGAGTGGCCGAGCTGAGGTGTTGCCGTGGTCACTCCCGACGCCACGATCGTTTTCATCGACTCGTCACTCGCGAGTTCCCAGCTCACAGCGACATTCTGGGTTGGCATGCCACCACGGGGCTGCAACGGTTGGGGTGCCAATCGAGTCCACAACACGACGCTCCGGTGATCTGGGTCGCCTGAAGCGACGCCAAGTGAAAACGGATCACTTTCAAATGACGGTGCCGTATCAGCCGATGCCGACTGGCCCAGGAACGGGATCGAACTCAGGGCGCCGCCATACGCGAGAAAGAGCCTGCGTGAAAATCCGCGTTCATATCGTACAGCGCGCCGAAGTTGATTATTCTCTAACAGGTTAGATTTCTTCATGGAAGCTTCCAATGTGCGGATGCATGGCTATCGAAAATAGAGCGTAGTAACAAAGTATTACTAGAGCGACGGGGCCGATGATCTACTCATCGAGATCGCTCCGCCACCCTTGAAAGACGGGTGTGCTGGCCATTAAGAGCGCCGATGAAGTCGAGCGATGTTGTCCACGCATGCGCTAGTGTTGAATATTCACTTCGCCGTTTGTGCAACCTGCATCGTACCATTTCCAGCCTAGAATGCGATGTTTTTTAGTCGAATCTGAATGTGTTGACTCGCCTGCTTTATTCCAAGGCACCAAGAAGTCGTCGGGCAGCGTCGTTGATTATCTGGTGGTGACCGCACGTACTATCGGCTCTGGATTAAAAAAGATTCAGGGCAGAATCGGCCCCCGTTTTTCCTCATGGCCAAAACATAAACAAAAACACGGTAGTGAACCCAACAGCACCGCGTGGTATTGTCAAAATCAACTCTGCCGGCTCATCACCGGGAGAGTGACGGGTGCGTTATCATCAACGATCGTTCGGCACGGGAAGCATCTTGTCGACTTGTTGAACAAGACCGTTCTTCAGTTCTGCAACCTGAACGGCCGTTTGATGGACGAGGAACACGCACACGAGTTCACGGCTCCGGTCAACTCGCAGATGGGCTCCCATCGCGCCGCCGTGGAAAACGAGGTAGGCGAGTCCGGATTCGGAGACGTCGTCTCGAAACCATCCCAACCCGTAAGTTCTTGCTTCTCTATCCGGTGACTGAAGACGCCTCATCTCGGCAATCGACGACGGTGAAAGAATGCGTTTGCCGTTGTGGACGCCATCGTTCAGGTGCATCTGAGCGAACACGGCCATCTCGTCCATCGTTGTAAAAAGTGATCCGCCCGGCAGGATGAAGCGGAGTTCTCGCTGAGCTCGGGACGGTTGTTTCTGCAGTTTCTCGCCTTGTCTCAGATAGGCCGTCGGCACCGTTTTTCGAATTTCTTTCGAAGGCAAATAGGTCGTGCGATTCAGACCCAGAGGCCGGAACAGAGCGGCCTGCGCAATTTTCTCAAGCGACTGGCCGAGAGCCACTTCTGCGACGCGCCCTGCAACGCAATATCCGGAGCCGGAGTAAAGGAATTTCGTTCCCGGTTCGTACACCAGATCGTATTCCGCGATACCGATGACCGCTGCGGCGAGAGGCCGCTGGAAATTGCGGATCAGATCCAGCTTCTCGCGACTGATGCCCTTGTTCCCCCAGAAGCCTCCCGTGTGTGAAAGCAGTTGGCGAACAGTCATCGGCTTTGCTGGCGACCGACTGCCGTTAACCTTCACTCCCTTGAATTCCGGCAGGTATTTCTCAACCGGATCGTCCAGTTGCAATTTCCCCTGTTCAACTAGAACCATCAACAGGCTTGCCAGAAATGGCTTGGAGACGGAAGCGATTGGAACCAATTCGTCCGTTGTGAACGGCCGCTTCGATTCGATATCGGCATATCCGCACGCCTTTCGGAAAATGGTTTTTCCCTTGTGGACAACTAAAAAGGAGCACCCGGCGATCTGCTGTTGCTGGACGGCGCGGTTCATGATTGCGGTCAACGACTCCGTCAAATCCTGTGCCGCAATGGGCGAAGCTGCCTCCGGTATGCCTTGGTCAGCTGTCCGCTTTGCTCTGTTCGCAGCCATGCGAAGCAGTGTTTGCTTTTCTTTGCGGGAAAGAACGCCGTCTCCATCCTGATCGACTTTGGGGAATCTCTTCAGAATCCGCCGGGTCACAGCCGCTGCTTCGGCATTGGAGAGAACGCCGTCTCCGTCGGCGTCAGTCTTCGGATAGAGTTCGACTACCTTTTTTTTGAACGCGTCGTTGACCTGAGCAGAGGCCGGAAGGGTCGACACGCTGATCGAGCAGGTAAATAGAAGAGCAATGAATTTTTTCATCGTTTTGCCACTAGGTACCGAACAGCGGAAGTTAGACGCATTCTTTGGCAGGATTTTTGACAGCGATAGGTTAGGCATTTTTGGCGATGATTCGCCGCATTAAGTTGTGGGTGATTTGCTGGACGCGTTTGTCCGGACCTTGTTGAGTGACTCCGTGCCTGGAGGGATTCACATGTCCCGGAGGGCTGGACAGCCCGTTGGCCCACCAGATGGTGGCGGCGTTGAAAACGACATTGTCCTTGGGACCATTGTAGAGTGTTGAGCTGTAGTGACCGACGGTCTTTCCATTAAGGGTGGCATCGCCTTCGGCTACGATGCTCATCCCGGGCAGATCCATGGCCGGGGCTCCATGCCACTCCCAGCCGAGAAGTCCTTTGATCGAGTCGCCCTTCTTCATTCCGGTGTTCTCAAAGAGCCAGTGTTGGGGCAGTGCGCAGGTCCAATTCCCTGATCCCATCCCGCGACCGCTTGATTGCTGGTTGTCTAGTCGTCCACCCATCAAGAGCGCACTGTCCGGCCCCATGTTGGGTTCAAAGCTTTTCTCGTTGAGCATTCGTTCTAGCAGTTTGCCTCGCTTCGCTTCAGATAGATTTTCAGGAAGAGGTATGAACCAGCCTTCGCGTCGCGTGGCTCGGTTGGGCGTCCCGTTGCTGGAGGGTAGCATCGGAACAACACAGAGAACGGAATTGCCACCAAAGAAGGCTAGGCTGACTCCTTCCTCTCGGGCTCTGAGGACGTTGTTGTACATGTCCAACGTCCAGTACTCGTCGTGGCCCACCGAGATGAAACCTTGGGTGCGGAGCAAACCGGCCGGGTCGGCGTGGGTGTCGATATTGGAGATGTAGGAAACATCGTAACCGTGTTGCTCCAACCAGAACGAAAGAGGGAATTCCCAGGGTAGGTATTCTCCGGAGCCGCCTGATTTCTTGACCTTGTTCACGGGATGGGTGAACAAGGCATAGGGTCGATCGAAGCTCACCGTCGCGCTGGGCACGCCCGTGCTGGAAAACCCTTCATGGGTCGTGTAAATCGAGTAATCGGCGGGCCAGCGGTTGTAGGCGGACCAGGTCAGGTCGCTGCACTGAAAAAGCAAATCGCAGGGACGGTCATCGCGGACAATAAAAATGACATAGCTTTGTAGTCCGGTTTTCTCTGCCGTCAGCTTCCCCAGATAAACACCGCTCAGCCAATTGTCGGGGATTTCGAATTCCACGGTGGGCTTCCATTGGCATTCACGCAGATAGTTTTCACCAACGGTTGGGTCGGGCTGCGTAACGCCATTGAGCGAATCAAAACGTTTCACCAGTCTGGCCCCATCCCCGTTGTAGTAGCCCGTACGGAAGATCTCCAACTTGAAAGCAGACACCGGATCCGTGCTCACCATGATCTGCAACTTCTCGCCGACCCGCACGCTGTTGGCGGAACAGTAGCCCTCGATAACCTGGCTGCGCCCGTTGAGTAAGTTGGGGTTGATCTTCCCGGGTACGGTGCGAGTCTTGGTGAGCAGCCAGTCTCGCGTGCCGGGTTTGGCGTTCTCACGCTTGATCAAATTGCTTGGAGCCGATTTGTTCTCAGCCGCATTCACAAGAGGGTGTGATCCAGTTGCAGCAATCAGTCCGGCCGCCGCTGCCCCTTTGATTAATTCGCGACGACGCAAACCTTCGGTGCGAGCATCTGAGTCATCCTGATTGTGTTGACGAGTCATTGAATGTCTTTCTTGCCGACTTGGATTTGTTTTAACGTTGCGTATAATCCTCGGGGCGTCGTTTTTTCGAACGTCGCCAGGTAGGATCGGGCCCCACAGAATGTTGGCTCCGATTATAGCGGAATTCAGCAATTTTTTGTTTGGAAA
Source organism: Pirellulaceae bacterium (assembly GCA_029243025.1). Taxonomy (NCBI): domain Bacteria; kingdom Pseudomonadati; phylum Planctomycetota; class Planctomycetia; order Pirellulales; family Pirellulaceae; species Pirellulaceae bacterium. The sequence goes on from JAQWSU010000024.1 coordinate 64,012, forward strand.
GGCTTGGCCAAAGCCTTGGCGGTTTGCGTGTGCGCAGTGATTGATCGGCCAATACTCGCACAAAATTTTTTGGAGTAGGGCTGTAACCTTCGAAAGAGAACGGCTCAGGAACAAGGTATGTTACAGGTTGCAGGATCACTTCACCGGAGCCAAAGCAATGAGATTAATCCACCCAGTAGTCAGTGTTGCAGCACTATTCCTGTGTACGCCTGAAGTCTTGGCGGATGATTCGTTTCGACCGCTGGATACGAGAACACGCTGTATCGTGCTATTCCGAGAATGTCTCGTCCTGATTGACAAGAAGGACGTAAATGGCATCTTCGAGATCATCGCGGATGGTGGCCCATCGGACTCCTTCAAGCTGTATCCCGATCCCGATTCACTTTCTCCGAAGTTGAAGCAAGAACTTCAGGATGTGGACAGATTCTTCAGTCGCAATTTCAGGAACGCTTCGTTGATCAAACGCACATTCAATACGATTCAGTATTCCGAACTGGTAACGGCCAAGGAGTTCGTATCTGTCACGGACACGGTGAATAACAAGAAAGCTGAAGCAAGGCTTCATTCGATCAAGATCAGGGTTCCAGATACGGATCGCCACGAAGTCGGCGAACTGCGCTTCGTTGAGATCGCGAACAACATTTATTGGATTCCCTTTGGTTGGTAGGCTAAGAGAGTAATCAAACAAACGTATGCACCGCATGGCCTTTGTTCCAAGTGTGTCCTGGGCGCAGCAGTCAACGGTCCAGACACCGCGCCCGAACCGTCTTCGCTCTGGGAATGCTTCGCTGGCCTGTGGTTAACTGGCGCCAGCGGCGCCGTTTGGCGTAGGACGGTACGGCGCGTCCCCAGTCCCCAAGGCCCAGTGAGCTTTTAGGAAGTTGCTCCACGACGTTGACTGCTGGAGTTGGGGCGTCCAACCGCATCATTTTGATTCTTGAAATCCAACTCGATGAAGTTGACCGCCACTGCCGGCAATGGCGATGGTTCCGTCGTTCGGATGGGCGGCGACTGCATAGGCCCAGCCCTTCATCACAGGAATCGTCTCGATAACTTTCACCTTTTCGGTATCCACTCGACGCGCTTGGCCGTCAACACAGCTGGCGACAATCTCAGATTCACTGATCCAAGCGATATCGAGTGGTTCCGACTTGAGCCGGACATAACGCACCATTCGACCAATCGTGGGTTGCCAAAAACGAATGGTGCGATCGCCGGCAGCCGTCGCAACCATGGGCCTGTCCGCAATAGCAGGGCAAACCGCGATTGAATGAACGGGCTTTGAATGTTGATTCAAACTGCGGATCAAAGCTTCCGTATCGCCATTCCAAACGCGAACCGATTGATCGTGGCCGGCAGTCACCAATTCTCCATTTTGGAGAATGCATGCCGAGCTAACGCCACGCGAGTGACCTCGATAGGTTTTTACCGTTTTTTCCGCATCCAAATCCCATTGGATCAACAAACGATCCAGACTTGCGGAAATCAAATTCGTATTGCCCTTCCAAACGACTGAAATGACGGAATCATCGTGGTCGGACAACTTCATCAGTGACGCGCATGCAGGCCAAGAGAAAATCTCAACGACGCCTTCCTCCGACGGATTTCCTCCTCCGATCGCGAGCCGTTTTCCATCTGGCGAAAATTCGAGGCAGTGCAGATTGGCAAATGAAACCCGTACCGTCTTTTGCAAGTTTAAATCCGGCCAGCTGAAAACCTGCAGGCCTTTTTGCGAACAGCTGATCAGAGACTTGCCATCGGGTGCGAATGCGATGTCCGTGATGGGTGGGATTTGCCCCCAAAGCGTGGATGTCGCAAACAGCGAGACCGTCACGATGGAAAGTACGCCGCGGGATAACTTGAAAAGGCAATGATTCATACCGTTAGTCATCCCAATAACTCCTTAATCACTTTCGACTCTTGAGGTGCGACCCGAATGGGTCGACCGTCAGGCGTATGCAATTCATGTGCAGGGTCGATACCAAGGAGCGTAAACACGGTTGCTGAAAGATCGGCAGGGGTGATGGGTCGATCTTTGACGAATTCACCCAAAGCGTCACTTTCGCCGATCACCTGCCCACCTTTCACTCCACCACCCGCCATGGCCACACTGAAACAGTTGGGCCAATGGTCTCGTCCCCCGGTGCTGTTGATTTTTGGCGTTCGGCCGAAATCTGTCATGACTAAAATCAATGTTTCATCGAGCATTCCACGTTCTGAAAGATCTCCAATCAACGCGACAAGTGCTTTGTCCAGACCCGGAATCAGCGCGTGCGACGCGGAGCGAGGATCGCCTGGATGACGGTTTGCATAAGTCTCTAAATCGAGATGGTTGTCCCAGCCTGTGTTGTTCACGGTGACAAACGGAACTCCTCGTTCGACAAGTCGCCGCGCCAGCAGGCATTGTTGACCGATGTTATTAGAGTCTTGGACGTTGGCCCGAGGATCCATGGTGTAGCGTTCACGCATCTCCGTCGGTTCCTCTTCCAGGTTGAAGGCCGCTTTGGCCTGCTTGGATGCGATCAGGTTGTAGGCACGCTCTAAATCAGGATCACTGAGACCTTTGGCATTTAGGTTGCCGAACTCGTTCATCGCATTGACGATTTTGCGACGTCGGTCGAGCCGCGAGATATCAAGCCCCTGGTAAAAATTCAGGTCGCGAACCTGGTAGCTCGACTTACCAGGGTCGCTGCCTAACGAAAAACTTTTGCTGCTGTTAGGAAGAAACCCGTTTCCGATCGTGGCGGCGTCACGCGAAATCAAATTGGGAATCGCGATGTTGGATGGCAAAACACCGGTTTGTGATCGCAGATGGGCAACCACGGACGCAATGCTCGGATACTCAAGTGCCGGAGTGGGTTTGTACCCAGTCATCAAGTACTGTAACGCGAAGTTGTGCACTCCAAACGGCGAGGTGACGCTGCGAACTAAAGCCAGCTTGTCCATGATCTTCGCCGTTTGAGGCATATGCTCACTGATCCGGATACCGCTCAGGTTGGTGTTGATCGAGTCAAAAGGTCCTCGGACTTCGGAGGGTGCCTTGGGTTTGGGATCAAAGGTGTCGAGGTGGCTCGCTCCGCCGTCAAGCCAAATCAGAATGCACGATTTGGCCCTGGCGGACCTTTTTGAATTTGCGAGTGGGCTGGCTGCCATCGCTCGTTGCAATTGGAAGAAATTACACATGCCCAGGCCCAAGGCCGTAAGTCCTCCGACACGGACAAAATGGCGACGAGTGACCCCGTCACAGCGTTTGAAAATGTTCATCAATTCTCTTTGCTTATTTGGTTTTGGTGTCTCAGCGGCAAACTTGAACCCTCGAACAGTTTTCTGGTGTTCTGTCGTCCGTCTTAATGATTCATGACAAATTCTTGGCAAGTGACGATGCTCCAGACAAAATCTTCCAGCGCTTGATATTGCTGAGCAGAAGGCTTGTCGTCGAACAATTGTGAAAGGAATTGGATTTCTTGCTTGTTTGGCTGTCGATTCAACGCGACCTGGTAAAACTCACGCACAATTTCCAAGGGCGTCCTGTTGGACTTGATCAGTTTGTCGAGTCGCCCACCTTCGGCACCGATTCTGCTGTTCAATAGTTCCCCGTTGAATAGGTGAAGTTTTTGCGCCAACGGTCCGGTTGGCGAGGGTGCTCCTTCACAGGAGTTGGTTCGGTTACAACGACCAAGGATGTCGAGCGCATCAGATTGAATCGCGCCATCTCGCAATTCCACAGCTCGCGTGCCTAGGGTTTCATTGCCATATTGGCCTGCCACGCCGAGTACGTCAGAGATTGCATCCGCCAATACGGCGGGTTCCAGGGGCTTCTGCATGATGTGCGAATAAAACCGATCACTCGTCTGATTTCCTTCGACGGGAATCGAACTGCGCGCATAGGTCGAGCTCATCGCGATGACTTTCAACGTATGGCGAATGTCAAAGCCATGCTCGATGAAATCGTCAGCCAACTGATCGAGCAACGCCGGGTGGGTTGCGGGATTGGTGGAACGGAAATCGTCGACAGGTTCTACCAGGCCGCGACCCATCATCGATTTCCAAAGCCGGTTAACGATCGCCTTGGCGAAGTATGGATTTTCGTGGTCTGTAAGCCAATCCGCGAATGCTCCACGCCCATCTCTCGTATTCGCCGGCAGGAATTCGCCGTCGGGAATTTTCATCGGCGCAGCTTCTCCCGTGTTGGGGTGGATGTTTTTGCCAATGGGGTTGATCCGAATGACTTGGCTTCGCGTGAGCTTGGAGAACATCGCCGTGAGGCCATGGAAGTCGTCTTGTGTCCATTTATCGAGCGGGTGGTTGTGGCAGTTAGCGCACTTCATTCGACTTCCCATGAAAACTTCGGTGACGAATTCCGTTTGCAGCCTCGCATCCTCCACGGCGGTGTAAAACGTCGCTGGACCATACTTGGACGAGTCCCCAGTGGCCGTGATGATTTCTCGGACCATCTGGTCGTAGCCTGCGCTGTCACGCAACTGCTTCGCAAGCCAATCGTGAAAGGCACGTGCTGCTTGCGGAGTTGTTGCAACACGGTTTTTGTCGATCTTGGATTGAATTCGCAACAGCTTGGCTAATTTCAAAGTGTAGAAATCGACAAACTCCTCCGAGGCGAGCAAGCGATCGACGACTACTTCTCGATTCAAACCACCTGAACCGGTTTCGCCTTTGTATTTAGGTAACCGTCCCGTGAGGTCCAGGGTGAGTCGACGAAAAAATGTTGCATCGTCAACCAGAGGTGAGACGGGTAGACGAAGTTCCCCAAGTGCGCGGAGAATTTCCTGGTCCACGTCGTTGTTGCGAGGTTCCGAGGAGAGGTTGACAGCCGACTCGGTAAATGGGACCACCAATTCGATTGGAATGACTTCGGTGGAGTACCTGGCAATCACGATATGTCGGCCGCTTCGTGCGACTTTGGCAGTTGCCGAATGGTTGTTGACGCTGACCGCGGATGAATCATCCGCTACGAATTGCGTCAGGTTCGTGACCTCACGCTTTGTCCCGTCGTCATAATGAGCCACGACTTTCAGCGGAGTTGCATCACCGATTTGAGTCGCGATGAACCTGCCGGGAGTTACTTCGACGCGTTTCAACTTGCGATGCTCGACGTATTTGGCTCCCTGTTCAATCCACTTGATTAACCGCTGAGCATTTTGATCGTCATCGGCGATTACTGCACCACCGCCATGCTCTACCAGCTCGGCAGGCTTCATGAAAAGGAGACTCGACTCGGCATCGGTCAAATTAATCCTGCGTCCGCCGAGTTGATGCACAATCTCGTCGTAGTCTGTTTCTGGCGTTCCGCCATAGAGTGACAACTTGAATTCACCGCGTCCGATTGCCGAGCCATGGCACTTCCCAGCATTGCATCCCAACTTCGTAAACATGGGAATCAAATCGTTCTTGAAATCGATCGTTTTGTCGGTTTGAAGTTTTGAAGTTTCGACGTTGATAATGCTATCTGGCGTCGATGTTTCGATCGACACCACCGGTGACCAGATGCAAAGACAGAGCGAAGCAGTCGTCAAGAATGCAATTAACGTTTTCATGATTCAGTTGGTGCTAATGCGTCGCGGTGGATTAGATTGGCAAAAGAAAGCTGGATCCAATGCATTAACGATTGCGTTGTCCCTGTTCATTTTCCCCGTTGCCAGGAGCCAGAAGTTCCTTGGCTTCGGTACGAGTGAGTTTTTCCGCTTTTACGAGTTCCTCAAGCTTGTTGCGTAGTGCCCTTTTATTACCCGAAGTCTGAAGCAATTCGCCTGCTTCCGCACGCGTGATCTGTCCGCCAACCACCAATGGGGCAAGTTTTTTGCGAAACCCTTGCTTTGGTGGGACGGCGGACTGATTGCCCGTTCTGCGACGACTAGAAGCTTGGGTTGCTGCATCCCCGGGGGTATCGCTAATGTATTTGCGAAGCGTATCGTGATCGACTTCCATGGCTTTGGCGATGGCGCCAAGAATATGAGGTTGTGTGTAAAACGCGTTGCCCACATAAGGAAGGTTGTGTGTGACCTTGCCCTGTTTTGCCACGATCACGGTGGCGGTGAGATTTCTGTCCAGACCATAGGCAGGAGGGCCAGCCGATCCATCCTTCGACAAACCCACGACAAGGTTTTTGGGGTAACGTTGGTCAAGCACCGCAAAACTTTTCTCAGCCTCGTTTGCGTCGTCCGTGCAAACAATGACTGACATCGCCCAGGAATGTTTGGAGTTTTCTTCAATGGCCTGAAGTTGGCGCCGGAGCTGTCCAAGGAAACGACCGAAGGTGCGAGATTCACTGACAAAGAACATGAGATGAAGCTTGTCACCCGCCAGTTCCACGGGATCAAACTCTTGGCCAGCCGTTTCTCCGCGCAGATTGATGGCAGTCAACGATGGAATTTTTTCGCCCGGCTGCGGGCCAGAGTAGATTGGTTTTTCGAGATTCTTGATCCATTCAGTTGGATCGGTGATCTTGAGATCCGTCGAACCATAACCATTACGCTTGCTGCGATTACGCTGCATGCGAGCGTTTTGCAGAACGCGACCCTGAGAACCGCTTTGGGCGATTCGCGGGTTTAACGTACCTCGGTAGATGGCGACTTCTTCGGCAGAAGCCTTTTCCGGAATGAATCCAGCATAAAGCTGCTTCATGATTGAAGCGACATCATAGTCATGCATCTGTCCGCTTTGATTGGCGGCGATCAGCCGCTGGTAGACTGCAGCACGATTTTTTGCAGTCACTTCGCCTGCTTGGAATTCGCCATCTTTCAGGGTTTTGGGCTGCCCAAAACGCCCGTGCTTGCTTTCAAGATAGGTCATCTTCGCGTCGACCAAGGGAAGCAATCGATCAGCTTGATTCTGAGTTAATTCTTTGGCCGCAACTGCTTCGCCAAGAACTTTCTTGACAGCCTCTTTGTCTGACTGGATGCGTTTCCAAATGTTGTAGCCTTGCTGTTGAGAGATTTTTCCATCTTTGACGAGCTTCGTGATACGCTTGAATCGGAAATCTTCGCACATGTCAAAGTCTTTGTTGGATCCGATGCGGTCGTCATATTTGATCTCTTGGGCAAGAGTGGAGTTAAGCGAAATGCCGGTCAAGACGCAAACAGTAAAGGATGCCAGCCATCGTCGGACCCTAGTTCGTGTTAGCTGATTCGTCATCAGATCTGGATTCTCCAATGGAAAGTTGTGGGTGGATCGAGGTTCAATTCCACACCGGAATGTTTAAGCTTAGCAGTTGCATTGTAGGCGGGCAAAATTAGGCAAAACCTCCATTCTTATTGTCGAGCCGTCTTCACGAAGCCCACGAGTGGGTTGAAATTGGTCGACGAGAATTTCTTCGTCAAAGTTTCCGGCTACGTTTCGTGATGCAAGAAAACGATCTGCACTGGATCGGTTCATTGTTACCAGATTTATCCCAAAGCGAGACGGAGCATTCTCGCAAAATATCACGAAGATCGGACCGGTTCGGTACCGCGACCAGAATGCATTACCTTAGTTCTGGTTCGGGTTGTATTAACAATCGGGTGAATCGCTCTTTTTTTCCACGTCCAGAACCGTACTCCGTTATTTGCGAGCTGAATTCGGAGACGATTTTGGAAAAAGACAGGAAGTTTTCTTTTTTGACTCAGCTGTAAACCTATGGGATTGACCTCCGATTATCAGCCTTTGTGGAAAGGGGATGAATTTTTTTCGGTGATTTTTAAGGGAAAGGCCACATGCAGAAGGTGTGCAATGTGCGATTGGAAGATAACAAAGAACCAGAAAGTAGTTCAACGTCGCGAGTTTTTTGGTCTCCTCCACTCTTTTGGGGTGTGCAACCGGTTTCGATGATGGGGTGTTCTTCAACTCCTGATCGATAGTTCGAGTGTCGCGGGTTTTGATCTCACAATTCTTCAACGCAATCTTGGATCGTGGCACTTGTTCCAATGAGCGCCATCATGAGAAGATCAGCTTCTCGTATTGTGAGAGTTTGCCCTGATCGCCTGCGCGGACGATGCAATGACGAATCACGGATGAACAAGCCAAAGAGAGAACCGTATTTGATGCGGAAGCAAGGGAAATTATGAAAACTGGCCATCCTCAGATCTCAATCGCCCGATTCGCCACGTGGGCAGTCGTGACCTCCCTGGTCATGATACAAACAACGCTTGAGGCGGAAACGACTCCTCCGCACGTTGTCGTACTTCTCGCTGATGACTTGGGTTGGGGCGACGTTGGATACCATGGCAGTCAGATTGCCACACCCAACATTGACAAGTTAGCACAAGTCGGTGTGCGACTCGAGCAGTTCTATGTTCAGCCAGTCTGTTCGCCCACGCGAGGCGCGTTGTTGACAGGTCGTTATCCAATGCGATTGGGTTTGCAATGCGGCGTTGTGCGTCCCTGGGCTGAGCATGGTTTACCGCAGGATGAGCGTACATTGCCTGCCGCGCTGAAAGAAAACGGTTATCAGACGGCGATCGTTGGTAAATGGCATTTGGGACATAACAAACCCGGGTTCCTACCCTTGCAGCGCGGATTCGACCAACAGTACGGCCACTATAATGGAGCCCTCGATTACTTCACTCACATTCGTGATGACGGGCACGATTGGCACAAGAACGACCAGCGCAATGACGACCAAGGTTACACAACCGAACTTATTGGCCGTGAAGCGACGCGGATTATCAAGGAACACGACAAGGAGAAGCCGCTCTTTCTGTATGTGCCTTTCAATGCGCCCCATACGCCCTTGCAGGCACCGCAAGGATTCATAGACCGATACGCAGATTGGCCGAACAAGCAACGCGCCATCTATGCTGCGATGGTCACTTGCATGGATCAGGCGATCGGTGATGTGGTTGGGGCGTTAGAAGAAAATGACTTTCCCAGTGATAACACGCTGATTTTCTTTTGTAGCGATAATGGAGGCATTCCACGGTTCGGCTCTAACCGCGAGCTGAGATCGGGTAAGGGAAGCCTCTACGAAGGAGGTGTGCGCGTTCCGGCGATCATCGTTTGGAAAGGTCAACTTGAATCGAGTCGCACCGTGGATCAGCCGTTACACATGGTTGACTTGTATCCCACGATTTTGAATCTCGCCGGTGTCAGCCTCCGGCAGCCCAAGGCGATGGACGGACGAGATGCTTGGCCGACTATTGCAGAGGGAGCGACATCACCTCACGAGTTCATTTTGCATAATGTGACGCCCTTTGGTGGAGCCCTTCGGATGGGAGATTGGAAGCTCATTCGAAACGGACACGTCGCCGCAAACCATAGATCAAAACCCAAGCGGCAGACTTGGGAGCTATTCAATATTGCCGACGACCCGTCCGAAAAGAACGACGTCAAGAAAGATCATCCCGATGTCTTTGACAAACTCAAGGCAAAGCTTGTGAAGTTGGCCGACGATTCCGTCCCACCCAATATTCCACCGAATCGACCGCCTCCCGGATTCAGAGTTCCGAAAGTTTGGGGAGAATCGGGAAGCAACGAGGGCGGGAGCCAATTTTGAAGTACAAGTCCATTTGAAATTGGACGTTCTTGATCAGGGTGTCACATCCAGATTGCCACGATCGCCATCAGGCCTGCGCCCACCAGTGCCCAGATGAGCCGGCTGCCGCGGTTGCTGCCACCGGGGAAGAACTCCTCACGCACGATGTCGAGCGTTGCGATGTAAAGGAAGGTCCCAGCGGCGACGGCCTTGAACCATGCTTCGGCGGCCCCACTCCCTTCGCCGAACAGATCGATTGCGATGCCGCCCAGGATGACACCCAAGGGGGTGCTACCGACGAAGACCAGGAGCGATGGAATCCGCTTGCGAGGTGGTACGGCAGCTTTTCGGAAGGTGGATCCAAGGGCGAAGCCGGCGGCTCCCTTGTGGGCGAGGATGGCGACTAGAAGCACGCCCGCTCCTGCGGCAGTCGAGATGCCTAGCGTCACCCCGGCAATCAGGCTGTGGATCGAGAGGGTCACAAGCAGCAGGTAGGGAGCGATCCCACTCTGGTTTCCGGCGTTCAGCAGGGCGGCGGATTCAGGATCCGTGCTCGTACTCCCGGCTTCCATTGATCTGGGGATCACCCGCTCAAGGCCAAGCACGAGGATGAAAGCCAGAGTCGCGATGCTGTAGGCGGCTGGGTATTCGAGCTGCGGATAAGCGGTTGAGAAGCCATGATTCGCATCGGCGAGGAGGTGGATGAGTCCCGCGGCGAGCAGCACGCCGCCAGCGAAACTGTTGCCGTAGGCGATCGTGCGTCCCTTGCCGCCGCGGCCAGCCAGCCAGGGGGCAAAGACGCCGGCGCTGCCAACGGTCGCAATCAATGCCGCCCAGAGCAGGATCATGAGGAGTCCGGTTGGGTCAGGGGTAGTGGTTGTCGAGAGCATATGTGGCTGCATTGTATATTTTCGCATTGAGTGAAGAAACGGGGACGCGAGTTGATTTTGACGTAGCTGAGACAGACTGAATAGAAAACCTATGGAAGCAAACAACCCAGTCTTGTTGACTGTGTCAACAAGTGGTCTGACGCGGAATTACCGAACGGTTCCAAATGCGAGGATCAATTTTGCTCCGGTGGCGGTGATGCTGAACCGGCGACTCGAGAAATGCGAGACCCCATTCGCACGGCTTACAACGGTTTGCTCGAGCAATGTCGGAATTCTCCTCCGCCGTCAATCTACTCCGACCCCGCCAGACTCAGCGACGCTTGCTGGAGAGCTCACTGACAGTAACCGCGCCTCGCCAAAGGCCTCTTCGGTCTCCCAAATCACGACGCGTGTTGCCTGCACATTGGTATCACTTAACACCTCCGGGCAAATGACTTCCAACAAGTAGCGAGCCATGTTTTCCGCGGTTGGATTGTAAGGCAATTCGTAGTACTTGCAGGGCTCAGTCAACTTAATGGCCTGAAGGCCATTTTCGTCAGCTTTATTGAGGATGAAACCATGATCCCAATGCTCATCCAACCAACCCTTAAACCGCGACTTGAGTTCGGCGAAGTCGATTATCCGGCCGACGGAGTCGACGCTATGGCTGGTGACGTAGAAGTCGGCAACATAGTTATGACCGTGAAGAAATTCACACTTACCACCGTGTTGGTAAAGACGATGTCCCGCACAAAACTTGATGCGACGCATAATCTCCAGGTTCATGATCGCCTCTCTGAAAGGAATTACGAAACTGCAAACTAGTTGGTTGCCTTAACCCGTATCGGCCTCATCCCAAAATACGAACATGAGTTCAGGAAGCGACGCGGGTTACTGTGGTGAATCTAATTGGCGTCCTGAATCGAGTGACCACATCGGCGAAAGTCTTGAATGCACTCCTGTAACGTCAATGGATTGTTGGCTGAGTTTTGTCATGGGGGCGGGGGATTCGCCATCTAAGTTCGCTCGCACATGACTTGCTCTGCGTTATGCAAATAATCAGCGGATACAGGATAATTGCGGAAGCGGATCGAGTAATATTGCTCGAACCATTCGCGAATGTCGCGTTCCGCACCTCGGTCGAACTCGGGGGCAACGTGAAACGTTTTGCCAAAGTGGTTGTGTCGGATGTCGCCTTGTTCGACGATGATGTTCCCCGATTTAATGACGTAGCGGGGTAATTCGAACATCGTTTGTTTGTTCTCGTGAGGCGTATAGATCGTGATATCCGCGTCGGCGCCCACGCCAAGGTGCCCTTTGTGTTTTAAGCCCAAAAGTTTTGCAGGACTTGCACGGGTAATGATGGCGATTTCGTTTAAGGTGTATTCACGGTCGAGGTCGGCCAATACGGAACCAGCACGGACCTTGGGGTGAATCGTCTTCATGAAGTCCTTGCGATAAGTCCGATCCATAAGCAGCCGAATCACCTGCGGGTATGCGAGGAAGGTTCCGCCGTTGGGGTGGTCGGTGCTCATGGCAATGCGCCATGGGTCATCGATCAGCAGGTACCATTCCAAGCCGACCGCCCATTGCCAAGCGTGAACCATACTCATGTTGCGGTACTTGATCGGTGCAATGCCACAGCCTGATTCCATCTCCGTGTCGGAACTGAACCACTTCGTACCGAAAACATTGTGTAAGAAGTAACCTAACGGTCCGTCACCGGTCATGCTGGTGGTATCGCCAAAAACAATGTGTCCAACATCAACGGTGATGTTATCGTGCGAGTTGACGTAGTCGACCAACGGTTGGACTCGCGAGCAGAAAGTGTCTTCATCGCCATCACCGCCGCCATAGCTATGGAACTGGATATGCGTGATGTGTCCCCGATGCCCCTCAAGGGCTTCCATCGTCCGCATCGTTGTTTCCCAGTTGCCTGGAAGCCCAAGATTGTTCGCATGGATATGAACGGGGTGCGGCATGTGTAATTCATCAACGGCTTGGGCCAGCCCGCGGATGATTTGTCGCGGCGTAACGCCAAAATGGTCGACCACTTCATCAACCGTGTGAACATTACCAGCAGCTCGATGCTTCCAAACTTCGACTCCACCTGGGTTCACTAACTTGATGGCGTAGGCTTTCGCGGCGCCCGTTAACCACCCGACAAAGGCTCTGAGTTTCTCAGGCTCCTTGTCCGCGATCGACTTCATCACGTAGTGATTGTTTCCCAGTAAGGTAAAAAAACCTTTGTCGATGCAGGGGGTGTCGGCGAGTTCCTCGTGAGCATGTCTCGCGGAAAGCGGTGGAACGGCGGCGTCAAAGGCTGTGGTGTAGCCAAGCCCCGCATATTTGTAGCCGGTAGCGAATGTGCTCGGCACGCTACCCATCGTGCCACTATGGGTGGTTGCCGTTCGGATGACCTTCTCCGAATTTCGCTTGTCCTCGGGCCGCATCTTCCGAGCCGCATTCACCTTCGGTCCGGCGAAATGACTGTGCATGTCGATCCCGCCCGGCATCACGACCATCCCGCTGGCGTTCAAGGTTCGGGTCGGACGCACCGAAGGATCGGAAGGTGGCGAAGTAATTTTGCCGTCTTGAATCCAAATGTCATGGACTTGACCGTCCAGATTATTGATCGGATCAAAAACATAACCACCGTCTATTTTGAAAAACTCAGACATTGATGTCGTCGGAGACCCCAAATTCAGCAGGCATGAAGTAAAGCAGAACAAACGACTCGTGAAGAGCTAGGCTCGAGACCTCACCCCTATAAAAGCAGTGTAATCGATATGCACCTGCAATATGATTGCAAAAACGATCTTTCATCCTAAACTTTACGACTCGGGTTGGCAATCACATACTTCGCTTCATTCATCCTGTGAAATGCGAATGGAACTTGATAGGCATGCCAGCTTCTTGAACTTCCTTGCAGGTTTGGGGTGACGCAAATTAGCACAAGTCAAAGACAAGTATCCGGTTTGCACCAAGTGCGGATCGAGATACCCAAGGAAATGGTCTTCGACGTTCGGGAAACAAAAGAGCGGTCATTCCGCAGGAAAATGTGAGACGCTGACCAATCAGCTGGTTTCAAGCTCGTCAGTTTGTCCGAGCCGGGCGACCATCAGGATGCACCGCCCGCCCAATAGAGCGATGAGACGAGCTGCTTCATCAATTGCGGTAGGCGGCGAACGTCAAGGACCTGATCGGACCTTCCGAGATCCGGATTGGCTCAGGCAGTTCAACGATCTTGCCTGGCTGGCGGCAAAAACGGCTCCCGTCCCCGTTTTCCCCCGACGGAAATGTTGACCGCCTTGACGGCAGCTTCGAGCTTAGCCCAGCCCGCATCCCACCCCTATCGGGTGGTTCTAGTGGAGCGACACGGGCGTCAGATTTTGGACCTGAAACTCGTCTTCATCCTCGACGATCCGAATTAGAACGTCCGCAGGTAGGTCGTGGAATTCTTGGGTTTTTCCAGAGGTCGGCCAAAATATTTCTAGCCGCTGCACATTCTCGGCTTTTCCTATGCCAATGGTTTGCCTCAACGGATTGGCGCCAAAGCTTCCTCCGCTATTCACCGTGCGGAAAATCTGCGAATCCCGACCATCGATCGTGACCTTGATTTGGGCGCCGATCGCTGATCGATTGCTTTGAGTACCAATTAGCCGAACGGCGATCCAGTGATTTGCTGATCCCGGATTTTCGAAGAGGGCGTCGCTAAATCGATCGCCCGGATAAGCGCCGCCCAATTGCGCGTACACATCCTGATCGCCGTCATTGTCCAAGTCGGCAAAGGCGATTCCGTGGCCCTTTTGAAGGTGCCCGAAACCTCCACTGAAGGTGATGTCTGCAAATCGCTCACCTCCTTGATTGTGGTACATCACGTTGGGCATCAATGCTTCGTAGTCCGGATAGCCGGTGCCGAGGTAGAAATCGAGATATCCGTCGTTGTCCAGGTCTCCGAAATTCACCCCCATTGGCAAAACGTGCTGTTCGAGATTCGCTTGCCGGGCGACATCGCGGAAGCGACCCGACCCGTTGCCTTGGTAAAGACGTGCTGTTTCGCCCTTGAACGAAACTCCCATGTAGCTGTCCACGACGTTGGCCAAAGATTTTGAGCCCCCCAGGTTCGTGGCGACGTAGATATCAAGATGGCCATCGTTGTTGTAGTCCCAAAACCAGGTTGGGAAGCTCGCCTTGGGTAGTGCTACGCCTGCCTGTTCGGCCACGTCGACAAATGTGCCATCACCCTGGTTGTGATAAAGGCGGTTCAGACCCAGCATATTCGAAACGTACAAATCTGGGAATCTATCGTGGTCGTAGTCGCCCCACGAAACTCCCTTAGCAAATCGCCAGTTCTCAACACCGGCGGATGCGGCCACATCGGTAAAGGTACCATCGCCATTGTTGTGAAACAGTTGGCTGGGAGCATGCACGTCGCCGTAGTGTTCATTGCCAACGTAAAGGTCCAGGTACCCATCGTTGTCGTAGTCGGCCCACGCGCCAGTTTGTGTCGGATGCGACTTTGACTCCAACCCCGCCGCGAACGTTACATCCGAGAAAGTCCCATCGCCATTATTGCGCAGAAGCGAGTTGGGATGTCGGCCTGATTCTCCGCACCAGGCACCGCGGAACACGAAAATATCGACATGTCCGTCGTTATTGTAGTCCGCTTGTTCCATGTTAATGCCGCCGAGTATCCCAGCCAATTGGGACTCTTCCGTGGCATCGTTAAAGGAGCCGTCCCCATTGCTCAGAAAGCAACGCATTTGCCCAGTAGGGTCGTATGTGGATGCCATGATATCCAGGTGCAAATCACCGTTGAAGTCGTCGACAATCACGCCACCTAGTAGGTTAAACGTTTCAAGGTCCATCTTCGGAGCCACATTGACAAACCGTGGCCAGGCCTCGTCGGAATTGAACACGTCGGGAGAGATGCGATATTCGTGCGGTACATCATGCGGATAGCCCTCGATCGTCATGTGTGCCAGGTTTAGCAGCCACTTTGACTTCAACCAAACCGGTGATGTCGTGGATGCATTTGCAAGGACTTCTTCGAAAAATTGAATGGCTTGTTTGGAACCCTGTCGCCGTCGGTGGATTCCCTCGCCGCGGATTGGCATGATGCAACTGTCAGCGGTATTTTGTGCGCAACAATTTTGCGATTCTCCCAGTCGCAGGTAGGCAAGCGCCAACCGGTAACGGAGTTCGTTCTCTGCCTCTAGAGGAATTTTTCCGGATAGTTTCGGTAGCAGTTCATAGGCTTTGGTGAGCGTATCAATCGCGTCTGCTTCGCTGCCTTGTTTTGCTTCTTCTCGCGCTAATCGAACATACCCGATGAGCCAATGCTTGAAGTTCGTCTGTGGATCCATGGCAGCCAAGCGGTTTTTCCAAACCTCAACGTTTTTGGATCCCAGCCAAGGATGCTCGGTGGGGGCCTTGTCTGCGATCTGCCGCAATCGCATTAGCATCTTGGTGTGGCTGGCAGGCTGAACCCGCGGCTCTTTGGAGACGGTTGCCGAAAGCACTTCTGTTGAATTTGCTTGCAGGGCCTCCTCGGAACTCTGCCGACAGCCCAAGCCCGCCGACAGCCCGATCGCCAAGAATACCATGACCCAGCAACCACCCGGTGGCTGAGAATTCATAACGGACCAATGTTTTTTAATCACGTGGCGAACCAACAAGCTGGCAGGACCTGATTGAGCAGCGGCGCGGAAAATGTTCTGCTTGGTTGTTCCAGTATAATCGTATCAAAGCCAATTTGCAGCAGACTGCCAGACTGGTCACCGTCTGGATGCCAAAGCTCGACCTGTCACGCAAGTGGTTTTTTGACGTGGAGCCGGTTGATGCTGTTTGTACGTCTGACCGGCCAGAAGTTAATTTGATCCGGTCTAATTCATATCGCCATTTTTGATAGGGACGAACACGCTACGTCAAAAAAAACTGGCATGGCCCAACTCTTCCTTCGCAATTAATTCTGAAAAAAAATGGTTGCTGGATACTGGCATGCGTGAAGCCGAAGCGGCATTCATTCGAATTGTTGCCGTGGCGACGATCGTCTTTGTCATGGCCTCGTACGCGGCGATGGCGGCTACCGACGAAAGCGAAACGGCCGAACGAAAAGAGTCCTTTATGCAGCCGGCTGAGGAATGGGCCTTTGAAGCTCACAAGCATGTGGCCATTTCCTAAGAGTCGTGTTCACCGATGCGAGTTTCGGAGGATGCGTCACCTCCGAGGTTGATGCATCCGACTGCAGTCCCAAGACTAATAGGAATTTTGATTTCCAGAACTCAAGGGGTCTTCCTTGTAGGCTGGTTGGAAGATCGGTTTCCATGATCGAGGACGCGGGCCTCTACCGAGCCATACTCCCTGAACAACTGGCAGGTGCCGTCGTGCAGTTCTATGTTGAGGGCCAAGATGACCACGGCAGAACTTCGAATTTCCCGGCCGCAGGACCCGATTCACGATCCCTATTTCAAGTACAAGACGACCGCGGCACGACGAATCCGATCGAAAACATTCCGATCATCATGCTCAGCGAAGATGCCGATCGCATCTACACGCCGACACAGTTCATGAGTAATCAGTTTGAGGGAGCAACGGTGATCGTCAACCAACGCGACGTGTTTTATGACATGAGTGTCCCTGGGAAAGACGGCAGTCGCGGTCGCCCGTTTCCGATTCTATTGGGGGAGTTATGCAATTCGTTTCCACCCCGATCAAATATTTCGTGGCGTGCATGAAACAATCGGCCTAGACAAATCGGGAGCAAGTGGCCTCGTGGCGGGCAGACAAGATGAGATTCTATTTGACCAGATTTCCAACCATGCAGCCGGTGGCTTGTTGAGCAATTACACGGACCTAGCGTATTCCGTTGGATCCGTACCCGAACACGATGGGACGGTCATGCGGGAGTTGGATCGTTACGACAGCATTTACTTGGACGAACGCTTTGAAAACGGAGAAAAAGCAACGGTCTTCGAACACGGTTTGATTTACTACCCAACACTGACCGACGACGGTACACCAGAGGGTCCCAAAATTGCCGTACCCAATGAAGTCCTTGGTGTACCTTCGGACGACTATGGTGACGACAAGGGATTCTATCGCTGGAATCTGCTGATCAAAAACAACCGCGTTCGGGATGACTACGATCGAGTCATTGAGATGAACAAAGTCTTAGGACTCCGTGACGATGCGTTTCTCGGTTCTGTGGAAGACGTGATCGATGTGGATTAATGGCTGCAGACCTTCGCTGTTGCCATGCTAGGTGGGGTGAGTGATTCGTATTTCCGACTGAATTGGCAATATACCACGGGCTTCATCGTACCGTCCTCCGGCCGCGGCATTTTGTTGGTGCCTTGGGACGCGGACGTCGTCTTTCCGGGGGTCGGCCTTTTCTCGGGTAATCTCGAATTCAACAGTCTAATGGACTTCCCAGAATACGAACGTACTTTCTACAGACATCCGCACGACATCCGCACGACATCCTGAACACCATATTCAAGGTCAAATATTTGACCCCATGGGCTGACCACTATGGTGAGCTAAGCAGACAAGATTTGTCAGGAATCACCGCACTTATTGCCACGCAAACCGCTTGCCACGCAAACCGCGGAGCTCAACGAACGATTTGAGAGTTGTGCGCCGGCCGCCGAATTCGTCGTCACCGACGCGGGGCCCTCGGATATTCAACCGGAGTCGATGATTACGCTCACTGGAGTCGCTTGGATCCACGTTCGCCAAATCCAATTTGCGGATAGCGACCTGCCCCTGGATGTGAGGTGGACGGATGTCACCACTTGGGAAATCGACGTTCCGGGGGTGACAGAATTAATCGTAGAAGCCGATGATTTTGACGGCGACGGAGATTTAACCAGCGAAGATCTCGTCATCGCATTTCAGTTCGGTCATTTTCAAGTTTAACTCCCTACTTCTGACTGCTACCGATGTCACAAACTCGCTTTACTGTTTACATCACGATCGTGCTCTGTCTTTGGACAACCGCCCATTCGTTGGCCAACGAATTAGCGCACGAACGTCCCACTGGACTTGTTTCGCATCCCCTCCAAAACCCACTGGGATTAGAGCTACATGAGGTAGCTTTTGGATGGCATGTTTCCGGTCCAACGGAAAATCAAATCGCTTACGAAATTCTCGTCGCCAGCAATCCGCAAAGACTGGCCGCCAACGTTGGCGATCTTTGGGAAAGTGGTTGGCGTCAATCGACGCGCCACACTCGCATCGTTTACCGAGGTACCGCACTACCAAGCAACGCGCAGATTGGGTGGAAAGTGCGAATCAAGACGAAAGACGGTAATGTGGGACCATTCAGCAACGCCGCCAGTTTTCACACAGCAAACCACAAACCGCGCGACGGAAACGCCAACCCTCTACCGCAAACCGTGCGTAGCCGCATTGTGTTCCTGGGCAATACGCTGATCTCACGGATGGATAAATACGGCTATTTGGAAACGGCTCTAACGGCTCGGTGGCCCCGCCACGACATTATTTTTCGAAACCTAGGCTGGCCAGCCGATGACGTGTTTGGAACCGCTCGTTCAGAATTTGGATCCGATCACAATACGCAATCCTGGGAGCCGCCCAAGGGAGAAGTAGGATTTGGGTACACGGTGCTGTTGCAACAGGTTCAGGAAGCTCGTCCGAGCACCATCTTCGTGGGCTACGGATCCGTGGCCGCATTCGCCGAGGACGACGCAAGCTTTCAACGTTTCGTCACCGGATACAAGCGATTGTTAACTGCCTTGGAAGCCACGGGGGCCACGATCGTTCTGCTCTCACCGCCACGTCAGGAATTCCTTGGCCCGCCGCTGTCCGATCCAGCGAAACGCAATGTGCGTCTGAAACGCGCCGCGAAGACAATCCATGAACTGGCGAGAAAACGAGATCACGGCTTTGTCGACCTCTACGAAAAGCTCATCGCTGAGAATCCGCAGGAACATCTGACGGAAAACGGAATTCATCTGAGTGAATTGGGCTATCGTCGCTTGGCCGACGTCATCGTGAACGAACTTGGACTTGAAAATCACGCGGCCGAGGTGGTTTGTCAAGATGATGGGAAAGTTTCGCTCGTTCGTCATGGGACGGTCAAGAATGTTGTGTCGACGAATCGTGGCTTTCGTTTCGACCTCACCGCGGATGCGTTAGAAACAAGCTCGCCTGTGGTAATCAAGGCAGAAGGCGACAACTCACTAAAGATCGATGGCCAAGTTCACACTCACGTGGACGATCTTCATTGGCACAATGGGTACGCGGTTGCAAAAAGTCCCGATGACGAACAGGCGGAAGAGCTGCGGCGCGTCATCATTGAGAAAAATCAACTTCATCGATATCGCATTCGTCCTCTCAATAAGACATACATCTTTCTCTTTCGTCGTCACGAGATGGGACACCTCGGCTACGAAAGAGAAGACCTCGACCGGTTGGTGGAAGAAAAAGAAGAGTTGATCGCTCGTCTGCGAGCGCCTCGGCTTCATCGTTACGAACTGGAACGGCTCGAACCGTGGACAGCGCCGAAAGACTATTCTGATCACTACGTGCCCGACCATATTCCGCCACCGGATGTCGTGGCGGAACAAAAGTCATTCCAGGTCGCCGAGGGCTTTCAGGTCAATCTGTTCGCCGCGAATCCCATGATCGCCAACCCAATCAACCTGAATTGGGATCGCCGTGGTCGCGCCTGGGTGTCTACAAGCTCAACCTACCCGCACCTTAAACCCGGGCATCAACCGAACGATCGCATCGTTATTCTCCAAGACACAAACCACGACGGCCGCGCGGATCAATCGACAGTATTCGCCGACGGGTTGCTGATACCTCATTCGGTGATGCCCGTTGAAGGGGGCGCCTATGTTTGCAGCGCAACGGAGCTTCTATTCCTGGCCGACCGCGATGGTGACGACCGAGCCGACGAGCGTCACGTTGTATATTCTGGCTTTGGCAACGCCGACGTCCATCACATGATTCATGGATTGCGGTCTGCTCCGTGGGGTGAACTGTATTTCCTTCAGTCGCTTTACACCAATAGCTTTATTGAAACCGCTTGGGGCAACCGCCGACTGAACGGTGGCGGAGTTTGGCGATTTCAACCGGCGCATAAAAAACTGGATGTCTTTGCGCGCGGCATGGTGAACCCCTGGGGGCTCACATTTGATGAGTGGGGTCAATCGTTCAGCACCGACGGCGCTTATTACGAAGGTCCAATTTACGTCTTCCCCGGCGCTGCCTTTGAGACCGCCGCGGGAGCTGAGCGTATCCTGCCCGGACTCGTTGCCGGAAAGCCCAAGTACACGGCAGCCGAATTCGTTTCCGGGCGACACATGCCCGAGCATTGGCAGGGTAGCCTCATCACCAACGACTTTCGCGGAAATCGTACGGTGCGGTACGAGATTCAGGAAAAAGGCAGTGGCTATTCTGCCATGGAAGTGGAAACGGTCTTGCAATCGAGCCACATTGCATTCCGTCCCGTCGACATCAAGATGGGACCAGACGGCGCCCTCTACGTCGTCGATTGGTACAACGCGATTCTCGGTCACGGCGAAGTCGATTTTTATCATCCGGACCGAGATAAATCACACGGTCGTATCTGGCGTCTTACCGCCAAGGACCGGCCTACGGTTCCTCCACCGCAAATCGCTGGCGCTAAGACCGCCGATTTGCTTGACATGCTGAAAGCTCCCGAAACATGGACGCGCGACCAAGCGCGGCGTGAATTAACAGCTCGCGACACAAGCAATCGAAATGTCAAGCGGTCGAGTGTTTCTCCGGCTCGGCCGAACGCTGCCCAAACCTCAGCTGATCAAATCCCGGATTGGTTGACATCGATCGATCCACACGACCCACGTGCCGAACATCACCGGCTAGAAGCACTCTGGTTAGCTCGAGCCGTTGACGTTCCCAACCCAGAGTTGCTCGATCAAGTGTTGGCATCTCCCGACCCTCGCGCTCGCGCTGCCGCGGTGCGAATGACATCCCACTGGTTTGCTAACTTACCCGACGCGTTCTCACAGCTCGCCAAGGCCGTAGAGGACGATCATCCGCGCGTCCGTCTAGAGGCCGTTAATGCGTTGCGCCAAGTCAACTCACTGGCAGCGGCGAACGTCGCTTTGAGATCACTCGATTATCCCGTCGATCGAGATCTCGACTACGCGATCTGGCTAACCGCCAGGACAACGCAAGACGAATGGCTACCGGCACTCCAGGCTGGAAAAACGGTATTCGACGGTAACATCGACCGCATGACGTTCGCACTGAGTGCCGTTAGGAATCGCCGCGCCATCAAACCACTCATTGATCTAATTCGTCAAGGAATCATCCAGGGGTCAGAACGTGAGAAAGCGATTCGAACGATTGCTGCCATGGGTGATGCGCAGGCTCTTGGACTGCTCCTGAATCTCACTACGGACGAGGTAAAACTTTTGCCTGCGATTGCGGACGGCGCAGCGACTAACCAGGAAGTCCCCGAGGATACCGCGCTCATCGTTGATTTGCTCGAACACGAACATGCGCAAATTCGCGAAGCCGCGATCCGACTTTCGGGTCACTGGATCATTGATGCCGCCAAAACTCGGCTGCTACGCATTCTCAGCGATGCTGACTTCTCATCAACGGACCGTTTTTTGGCGGCTGATGCGCTCGCTCGACTTGGCGAGTTCGCGACGCTAGAACAACTGGCGGTGGGAGACAAGTCGTTACCGATTCGTACAGCTGCAATCTGCGCCTGGGCGGGAATCGATCCGGCGAAATCGGCACCTGCAGCGGTTGCGTTACTTACAAATCTCGACTCGCCACAACTCGCGACTCTCGTCTATGAAGCGTTCGCCGCTCGTAAGGAAGGCCCCGAGATACTCGCCGATGCGATTTCCGGCAAGCAGCTCTCCGTCGAGATTGCGATGGAAGGGATCCGCGTCGCACAAGCCTCGGGACGTAATCTAAACACCTTGATCAACGCGCTCACGATCGCAGGTTCTCTGGAGCCCGTATCCAACGCCTTGACTGCCGATCAACGGCGCGGCTTACTCGCCCAAGTCATCACCATCGGCAACCCCACGCGCGGGAAAGCAATTTTTGAGCGCAAAAAAATGCAGTGTGTTACGTGTCACGCGATCGACAACGTCGGTGGCAAAGTCGGTCCCGACCTGACCTCCATTGGTGGCGCCATGCCCGCCGAAGCACTACTCGAGTCGCTGCTCAACCCAAGCAGTTCAATTAAGCAAGGTTATGAGACGGTGATTGTGACGCGGAACAGTGGTTCAATCGTCAGTGGCACCATGCAACGAACAACAGGTGACGCCATACTGATCCGAGATCAAGTCGGCAAGGTGATTTCTATTCCAAACGACGACATCGAGAGCGTCGATACCAGCCCCATCTCGCTGATGCCCCAAGGATTGACGTCGACGCTGCGGCGCGACGAACTGGTCGACTTGCTAAGGTATTTGACCACACTTGGAAAAGCAGATCAGAAAATCAAATAGGTGTCACCTGGCGATCCTTCGACCTCTTGTCTTGGTAACGATCGCAACCCAGAACATCGATGAGGCAATGCCCTCCAGATTCTCTGAGCATCTGCGGCAGGCGGGATGAGCGAGGGCCGCTGACGTACATTTCGCGCCCGATGCCGAACTTTGAGGAAGACCTCAGATTCCTCGGGCAAACGGCCAAGAAAAGGTTCGCAGGGGTCCTGAAACACGTAACACCAGCGAAAAATTCGCGTGTGATCGGCCAACGGATTACAGTCTAACCAGGATTCGACTTCCGCATTAGAAGTTGTCTAGACACTGCCCTTTCCTCTTTTCTGCGCTGGTCCAGCGATCACACGAAAAAGTCGAATCCGTACCCGTTTTCATGCGTTCTGTAAATCCTTGCGCAAGCGGCTTTAAAGAGGCACCTCGGCGGACGAACCAGCTTCAGGCTTTTCTCGTCATCGGTGGATTCTGTCAATTCTCGGGGAGTCGAAAAACCCTGGCAACGGTCGCGGAAGAGAAAACGAGCGAGACGCAACAACCGCGTCACGTTTGAGGCGTTAGAGCCACGTACGCTGTTGACGGGTGGGATCATTATCAGTGAAATTGCCGCCGACAATCACAACGAACTCTCGACTCGCATCCGAACTTCGGCAACCGATGAATTTGAAGGAACTTTGATCGAACCCGATCGGATCGAAATCTTCAATGCGTCAAGCCATACCGTGTCGCTAGCTGGAATGCATCTCACCGACGACGCTGACGAACCCCGCAAGTGGCCCTTTCCCAGCGATGCCAGTATCGACGCCGGAAAATTCCTGGTCGTGTTCGCATCAGAAGCCAACATCGATTCCACGGAACTCGATGAGCAAGGGTACTACCACACAAATTTTCGGCTCAGCGCTGAAGGTGAATTTCTCGCCCTAACCGACAGCGACGGCAACATTGCCGACGAATACAATCCCAATTTCCCTGCCACGGAAGGACTCACGTTTGGCGTGGCCATGCATGACAAATTTTTTGTCGGTGGTCAAACTTCGCTTGAGTAGCTCGTGCCGTCGGACGATTCTCAACAGACCGTATGGCACAATGCTGGGTTTGAGGATCCGAATTTAGTCACCTCCGACCCCGAGTCAGGCAATTCGTTATTAGGCCCCATCGGTTACCAATGCGAAGAGATGCTTGTCGAGAGTGAGACGATTGGGGCGCCAGTCATCAGTCGCCGATGGATCGACCGCAGCGAAGGTAGCATCCTCGTCTTGGAAAGTCATCGTTTTGCAGTCGATGGTGTGATCGATCGTTGGTCGATGTACTCCACCAGCGAGAATGCGGTCACGCCTTTGATCCTCAATGAGAAATTCGAGATCACAGGAATCGGACAAGCCAGAGTCAGTGATGGATCGGGACTGCAGGAATTGGATTTTAAAGTGGAAGACGGCAGTGCCGACATCTTGCCGGGATACCATCTTGGATTTTGGGATGGGGCGGATGGGAAAAAAACTCCGGATCCATTCCACGTTCAACAACCGACGAAACCGTGCTTTGGTTCCGCTCCGGTCATCAGGACGTCAGCGTTGGTCAAGCTTTATCGGGAGGCCGTGGACGAGCTCGAAGCTATTCGATTCAAGCATCAGCGTTTGAGAAGATCTCACTGGCCGTCGATACGAATATCGAATCGCTGACGTTCAACCAAGCTCCGTCAGACTACGTGCGATATCCATTCGAAGTCGACGAACCTCTCGACGCAATCAGCTCCTTGATGTTAGAGGTCAAATATGACGACGGTTTCGTGGCCTACTTGAATGGTACGGAAGTCACTCGCAGAAATTACACCGGCCTACCTCGAAGTCTTGGCACGGCCGACGAGAATCGTTCGAAACGCGACATTGCGAGACGAGTCGAGATTAACTTAGGTGGGCACATTGATGAGCTCGTGAACGGCTCTAACGTTCTGGCGTTCCATCTGTTCAATGACCGAGTTGACAGTCCCGAGTTACTACTCGATGTCAGTCTCGATTCCGTGATCGTGCTGGATCCCGACATGAAAGGGGAAATGGCAAGTCCCACAGCCGGATCGTCAAACACACGGTTACTGAAAGGCACGGTTGATGACGTTGTCTTCTCAGTGGGACGTGGCTTGTATGATTCCCCCTTCCAGTTGTCGTTATCAACACCCAACCACCAAGGGGCCACCATTTACTACACGCGCGACGGATCGCTGCCTGAACCCAACAATCCGTTCGCCGTCGTTTATCAAGATTCGATCGAAATTTCTGCGACAACGCCCCTTCGTGCAGCGGCATTCAAGGAAGACTATCAACCTTCCAATTCAGTGACTCATAGCTACTTGTTCTTGGAGGACGTCGTCGATCAAGCCAAACTTTCTCCGGTGATCACACAGGACGACGTGTGGGGTCCGCAACTGATTGACTCCTTGAAGGCCTTGCCAACGGTCTCATTAACCACCAGCCAAGAAGTCTCCTTCTTTGGCATCGGTTTGGCCGGGACGGAAGTCGAGACGTCGATCGAGCTGATCTTCCCAGATGGACAAGAGGGATTTCAGGTCAACGCCGGAGTTGAAAACTACGGTGGTCATAGTATTAACTATGACAAGAAATCAATGCGTTTGGATTTCAAGGACATCTACGGACCCTCCTTGTTAGCGTTCGATATCTTTGAGGAACCGGGAAACGCAGTAGAGTTCGACCAATTGCTGCTGCGCAGCGGCTCACACGACACGATGAACTGGGGCGGACCTCCCGGCGGCGGCAAAGGGTCTTACGTCAGGACTCGTTGGGCGTTCGAACGTCAAAGGGAAATGGGACACTTGTCACCTCGCGGCCGGTTCGTTCACCTCTATCTCAACGGTGAATACTGGGGTCAATGCAACCTCATGGAGCGCCCCAACGCCTCCTTCATGGAACATTACGCGGGCGAGAGCGTGGATGGGTACGACGTATTGAATGCGGGAAGCCCAGTGGATGGAGATCAAGATGCCTGGCAAGCTCTACGCGATTCGATCGACGACGGATTCGCCGAGGTAAGCAAATATCTCGACGTACAAAGCTATGTCGACTACATGTTGCTTCAATTCTTTGGCGGCAACAATTGGGACTGGAATCATATGCAAAACTGGATGGCCGCTCGGGAACGATCCGTTGGTTCCGGCTTTCAATTCTTTTCTTGGGATAATGATGTCATGTTGCGGACACCGGTCTATTCCAACGTGATTGAACAAGGAGGTCCGGGCAACCTTTGGAACCACAACCGGGGATGGAAGCAGTTTTCCGAAATCCAAAACCTGATGGTCGACCGGGCAGCCCTCTTTCTTCGCAATGAGGGCATGTTTACCCCCGAAAGACTACGCGACGACATCGATGCCATCGCTGACGAAATCCAACTATCAATCATCGCTGAAACGGCTCGCCGGGGGAGCACACAATACACCCCAGACGATTGGCAAGAATCCATTGATTGGATTAAAGACACTTACGCACCGCAAACTGGTTGGAAGCGGGCGGACTCTCTGCTCCATCAATTGAATCAGGCCGGACTTCTCCGTTGGGCAAAACCACCGACCTTCTGGCTCGGTGATCAGCTAACGACCGGTGGTTTCGTCGAGCAAGATCAGGCACTCGTAATGAGATTAGAAAGGGGCGAGATCTATTACACGCTTGATGAATCGGATCCCATGCGAAGTGCACCCGTGATTTCCTACGAGTCGCTGCTTGGCGAGTCTCCTCGGGTGCACGTACACGTCCCCGCGGATGACCGCTTGCAAGACACTTGGACGCAACTTGATTTTGACGATACGGGTTGGCTCGAAGGTCAGGGCGCCGTCGGCTTCGACAACCGCTCGGAGTTTGACATTGACCTGAATATCGACACGCAGATGCGTCGCGTCAACGCAACCGCCTACCTGCGATTTCCTTTCCACGTAGACGACCTGGCCGATCAGACGGTACTCAAATTGGGTGTCAGATACGATGACGGATTCGTCGCCCATCTGAATGGACATGAACTGGCCAGTGGTAATGCCCCGGCCAATCCCCCGTGGGATTCGGGTTCGATTCTACCAATGCAGCTATCTGATTCGTTCGAAGAATATGACTTGAGCGATTCATTGCATCTGTTAAGACCTGGAAAAAACGTATTGGCAATCCAGCTTCTCAACGAGTCACGAAACAACGCCAACGCCTTCCTGCTTCCTCGCTTGCAGCTGGGGAAACTTGCAAGCACAGGTGTTGCGCCGCAAGCCATCAGGTATGACGGACCGATCGATGACATCCGCGATCAGAATCTTCGAGCCCGTACTTTGTACCGCGATTCTTGGAGCACCTTGGCCACAGCCAGCTTTACCGATCGTCGTAACGCCGTTGTGATCAGTGAGATCATGTACCATCCGGCGCCACCGACGGAAGCGGAAATTGAGACTGGCTTTGATGACGCTGACGATTTTGAGTATTTGGAAATCACCAACGTCTCTTCGACACCGGTGGATCTCAGTCATGTGCAGCTCGTGCAACAGAACATCGAAAACGAAACCGAGGGAGTCGCCTTTGATTTCTCAACGGCAAACCGTTCTACGTTGTCGCCTGGCGAACGGCTGATTCTCGTCGAAGATACGGACGCCTTTGCATTCCGTTACGGTCAGGTTGAGGTCGCCGGTCAATGGTCCGGTAGATTGAGCAACCGTGGCGAAACAATCGCTCTCGCGATCGGCGGAGAAATCGTTCAGCAGGTCCGTTATGACGATGGTTGGTACCCGATTACTGACGGAAACGGCTATTCTCTGGAGTTACGCGATCGTTCGGACGACGTGGATGACTGGTCCCAAGCGTCGGTCTGGCAACCCAGCGGTTCCCACAACGGTACACCAGGCACGCTGCCCGTCCTGACCGGTGACGCTAACCTAGACGGCGTTTTCGACGAACGAGATCTATTGCAAGTCATGCAACGCGGAAAGTATCTGGACGGCATTCCGCAAAACGCGACCTGGCAGGACGGTGATTGGAATGGCGACGGAGAATTCGATGATCAAGACATCGTCGCCGCCTTTATGGCCGGACATTATCGAATCGAGCCGACCCCTTCAGCTTCCGCATTGCGCAGCGCCAGGGATGTCGTTTTCGCCGATCAGGAAGCCAAACGCAAGTGTCGTTGTCGCGGTAACCCAAGCGGCCATCCCAAACTTCCTCCCGGATTCGCAATCGGGCTCCCGATTTTCGGCCTGCAGGATGCTATACTATTCTCTCAGACAAGTAGCAACCAAACACGTTCTTACCTACCAAGGACAAGCACACCGGTAGTCGATCCGTTTGAAAGCTAATCCACTTTTAGCAAGCCCTTGGTGCACAACCATCTCACCGCTTCCGTTCCTAAGATTGTGGCGGTTGAAACCGTCGCAAATGTAGGTTATCCCAACTGCCTGGTACTCCAAGCCCAAACTGCACGGACACCCCGCTTATTCTGAAACAACACGTTGTCCAGCTGGATTCAATCCGGAGAAGAAAATGACTACCAACAATGAGCGACGATCGCTAACCGATCGATTGTCGGAAGGCCCGGTGCTGTGTGCAGAAGGTTACCTATTCGAGTTAGAGCGACGTGGGTACCTCCAGGCCGGCGCATTCGTACCTGAAGTGGTACTCGAACATCCGGCGGCAGTCGCGCAACTTCATCGTGAATTCCTCCGTGCTGGATCAGATGTCCTGGAGGCGTTCACATATTATGCTCACCGCGAAAAACTACGCCTGATCGGCAAGGAGGATCAGCTCGAGTCGCTTCAACGAAATGCCTTGGATATCGCGAACTCGGTTGCTGACGAGGCGGACTTCCGGCCACTCGTTGCAGGTAATATTTGCAATACAAACGTTTATTCGCCCGGGGACGCAAACGCGGAAGCAGAAGTCCGCAAGATGTTCGACGAGCAGATTGCTTGGGCTGCCGAGGCCAATGTGGACTTCATCATTGCCGAAACGATCCGGTATCACGGCGAAGCCGAATTGGCCCTTCGATCGATCAAGGCCGCCAACTTACCCGCCGCCGTGATGCTCGTCGTTGACGCCGACGAGCAAACGCGAGACGGACTTCCGATTGCCGAAGCATGCCAGAGACTCGAACAGGCTGGTGCGGACGTCGTGGGTATGAATTGCTCTCGCGGCCCACAGACGATGCTGCCGCTGATAGCGCGGATTCGCGACGCGGTGAGTTGCCACGTGGGTGGACTACCGGTCCCGTACCGCACAACTGCTGAATCTCCGACGTTTCAATCGTTATCTGACCCTGATTGTAGCTGTATCCCCGATGATCGGCCGTTTCCCACAGCACTCGATCCGTTTGTCTGCAATCGCTATGAGATGGGTGAATACGCCCAGCAGGCGGATGAGATGGGGGTTCGGTTTTTGGGAGCGTGTTGTGGTGCTGCGCCGCACCACATACGATCGATGGCAGAGGCACTCGGCCGACAACCCGAGGCAAGTCGTTACTCACCCGACATGACGAAGCATTGGGCTTTTGGAAAAAACGAACGCTTAAAATCAGCGAACTTGGATTACGCCGAAAAGTTGCGTCACAAAAAACCTTAACGGTCCGTTCTTAGAATCCCTTGGCCCACGACCGCATGGAGTGGCTCACGAGGCCGGCGAATTACCCCGCACGTTTAAATCCGATGAATTATCAGTACGAAACGATTGTCGTAGGGTGTGGTGGCATCGGTAGCGCCGCTTTGTACTGGCTGTCGCGACGCCTCGGTGCGAAAGTACTGGGCATCGAACAATTCGAACTTGGCCACATGCGAGGCAGCTCCCAGGATCATTCGCGTATCTTTCGCCTCGCACAACATCAGCCAGAATACGCAGACCTGGCACGCTCCGCTCTGGGCGTATGGCGCGAGGTTGAAGGCGAGTCTGGAGTCACGCTGTTGTTGAAAACCGGTGGCGTGGTCATCGAACAGATGGGATCGCGTGACGTCGACCAGCCCGGCGTGCGCGACTTGCGCGGCTACGTCCGTGCCATGACCGAACAAGGGATCGCTTTCGATAAACTGACCGGTCCCGAAGTCAATCAACGGTGGCCGCAGTTCCAATTGACGGACCGTGAGCAAGCCATTTATCAAGCCGACTCGGGGCTCATCGATGCGGCTAAGTCAAATGCCGTGCACACCGTACTGGCGCAAGCGCATGGTGCAACTGTCCTCGCCAATACGGCCGTCCGTGAAATCCGTCCGGTGGGTAATGGTGTTGAGATTGCCACCGACCGAGAATCGTTTCGCGCCGCCAGTGTTGTCATCGCCAGTGGTGCGTGGACGAATCGACTCTTGGACGGACTGAAAATCAACTTGCCCATCACCGTTTCGCAGGAGCAGGTCACGTACTATTCGACTCCGCATCTTCGTGAATTCGCGCCTGATCGATTTCCCGTTTGGATTTGGCACGGTGCACATTCGTTCTACGGCTTCCCAGTCTACGGTGAAGTCGCCACAAAGATGGGACAACACAATGGTGGCCCTGAAGTGACGGCCGATACACGGACTTTTGAACCGGATCCCACGCGACAACAACGCTATCGAAAATTTCTAGAGCAATATCTTCCGCGATTCCTGGGACCCGAACTTTACACGAAAACCTGCCTGTATACTGTCCCATACGATCAAAAGTTTGTGCTCAGCCAACTGCCAGAACACCCACAGATCTCCGTATTCATTGGAGCCGGAACAGCCTTCAAGTTTACGAGTTTGATGGGCAAGATTCTCTCTGAATTAGCTCTCGATCGCCGTACCAAACATGGGATCGACTCGTTTCGCTTTGACCGCCCGGCGATTCAAGACCCGACGTATCGGAAAGAAGTGCATTGTTAGCCCGACCAATAACGCAAACTAGCAGGTCGCTCACGTGAATGTTCGTACACGTCGCGGAATCATAATCTTTAGCTTGCTATTTGCTGGCGAAGCGGTATTCACACTTCCGTTTCACATCGCCCGCTATTTCCGCCCGACCTTCGTCGAAGTGCTGGACATCAGTCAGACGCAACTGGGGGAGCTCTTTACGACGTATGGGATTGTGGCAATGCTCTCCTACCTACTGGGAGGAGGCTTAGCGGATCGATTTTCGGCGCGTAAACTGCTTGTGTTTTCCCTCGTCGCGACGGCTTCGGCCGGTTTTTTTCTCGCATCGATCCCCGCGCTGGGCGAGCTGAGGTGGCTCTATGCGTTTTGGGGAGCCTCTACGATACTGCCGTTCTGGAGTGCACTGTTGCGAGCCACGCGTGAATGGGGCGGCGCCGATAAACAGGGTGAGGCATTTGGCATCCTCGACGGCGGCCGTGGCATCATCGCCGCCATCCTGGCATCATTGGCACTTTGGCTGATGTCGATCCAACTGCCGTTGGCAGACTCCGAATCCCAAGCGACGATATTGCAGCGAACGGTCGCTTTGCGAAGTATCATCTTTTTCTACACGGGAAGCACTCTACTGGCTGCCATCTTCGTCTGGTTCTGCCTTCCCGAATCTCAGCGTGCTGTTGCCGCCACGCGGACGACTAACTCATCCGGCAGGTTCAGCAACCTCAAACAGGTGATACGAATGCGGGCTGTCTGGCTGCACGGCGTGGTGATCATGGCTGCCTATTCCGCCTACAAAGGATTCGATTTCTTTTCTCAGTTCGCGCACGACGTTTGGGGATGGTCCGAAATCCACAGTGCGCAACTGAGTACAACGGCGGCTTGGATTCGTCCGGTTGCAGCGATTTCGGCCGGGCTGCTGGCTGACCGCTGGCGCAGCTCACGAGTCATCATGGTCGCGTTTCTGGTGACCGGCGCCGGGTTTTCGGTACTTCCTTGGATCTCTCCAGGTGAGGCGAAAGCATGGCTACTGTGGATGAACATCTCGATCGTCAGCGTGGGCATCTTCGCGCTACGCGGAATCTATTTTGCCTTACTCGAAGAAGAACAAATTCCGCGATCGATGACCGGAACCGCGATCGGTGTCGTATCGTTCGTCGGCTTCATTCCCGAAATCGTCATTAACTATTTGGGCGGCCGATTGATTGACCATTGGTCGGGTGAACTGACGGGATATCTTGTGTTTTTCACGCTGCTCGGTTGCGGTTGCCTGATTGGCCTCGCCGCCGCGTACCCGATCGGCGCGGCTGATCACGAACAATCCTCATAACGTCTTACGATCCGATCAGCAGTCAAAACAGACACCCCAACCGACTCCTTAATGAGTCCAGTACCGGTGTCCACCATGTGCCGCAATCGTCTAATTCAATCTGAGTTTCCTGGCAGCGTGAAGTTGATCTACCACGGCGGCCAATTCGCTAACCGTGAAGTGACCTTGGGTAAAGGCAAAGACGATGTCTTGCGAAGTAAAATCGCCATCGCCATCCCAATCCCCTTCCGCAAACGTCGCATTGTTTGCGATGCCGTCGTCATACTTTCCGGCGGCAAACACCTTGGTCAAATCGGCGATATCGAATACGCCATCCGCGTTTGAGTCTCCCGCCAATGGTTCGTCTGCCGCACCTGGTGACCCCATCGGAGACCGACTGGGCCGCCATTCCTCAGCACTGTTCCAGAGACTTAGATCAGCTGCCGCAGCGTCAATTGCTTGGAGAGACGGACCGTCGCCGTTGGTCGCGAGATGCCAAGCAGGATCGTACCTGAACCGTTGCAGCGTCTGCCCGTGATAGGTCACCACGACCGTTTCCCCACGATTGCTCAGGCCTCCAGACCACTGTCCAGCCACGGGTATGTGATCGCCATATCGCGAACGAAACGCGTCAATATCCTCGACCACCACCAACTGTTGTCCCGGACTCAAAATATCGATCGTGGCAGTCGCGAAATCAAACGCCAGCCCCTGCCGCTCGCCATCGATGGTCACTTGAGCCAACTGGACAAGGCTTAGATCGAGAGTCGTGTCGCCAACATTCACCAGTTCCAGGAATTCGAAGTCATCCGCGTCGGTATGCCCCGCTTCCATTTCGGCGGGCGTCGGACCGGCTGGATGGTAATGAATTTCGCTGACTCGCAGCGAATTAAACGCGGGCGATTGTACATCACTGACTACCGTCACTGTGTCGGACCCGATGAAATTTCCTTCGAAGTCAAATGCTTCGAGCGTTAGAACATTCTCCCCAAAGATCAGGGGAACCTCAGTCTCCCAAGTGTCGGTCTGCGGCCAATAAACGCTTAACGGTTGCTGGCGACCGGTGAGTCGAATCTGACGCACGTTCACCCAACCCTGTCCTTGAATTATTGCTGTCTGACCTGCATGCAAGCCATCAGGCGTACTAACTCGAAATTCGACTTGAGGAATCACAGCCTCAATTTCAGCCAGTGCATCTTGATTGCGTTGCCGAATCAATGGCACCACGTCGTTGAAATCACGAGCATTCGTTAGGGCTCCGTAGTGTGACGCCCACCGCGCGACATAGTCCTCGTTAAACGATCGGTTCATATAGTCGAGCATATGCCCCCAATACGTCCGTAAGTTATGAGGAATATCTCGGATCTCATCGAGTCGAGAAAACTTGTCGGACTCCATCAACAACGGCGCAGTGGAAATACCACACAAGTCACAGTCCCAAAAGAGCGGAATAAATTTGTCGTCCGATGGGCGAAGATAGAGACGCAGATTTTTCGCCCGGCCGAAGCCATAGGTGTCCCAATTCCCCAGATAGGCCTGGTTGGCGTAGTGCCGCATCCACAAATCAACATCCATGACCGCATTCGTGGCCGCGAACAACTCATCCCCTTCAAGATGGATCGCTTTTGCCAAATCGACGATCGGTTCAAAATCATCTTTCACACGACTGTTTTTGATCAACAATTGACCGCGATGAAACTCAGGATGATCACCTCGCTGCCTCATCACCTCGGTGTTCACCGCGATATCGACACGGGCGTTAACCACCGTATCCGACTTCACGCTTTCGCGGTCAACACATTCCCGCTGAGGATTATCGGGGCACGGAATTTTCTCTGATGGGCGGATGGGGTACGTTACGACGTCCAACTCCCATTTCGTGCCGTCGCTTCCGTTAACGAACTGTTCGTTCAAATAAAGCGACTCATAGCGGGCCAAATTCAATAGCATCCCGCCGGAATGCCTTGGAGAGATCAAGTACGCGATATCGTCATAAGCGCTGGTCTGGCTTCCACCAGCGCGGTTAATCATTTGTTTTTTAACGATCTCAGAAAGCCCATTGATATCAAACCGAACGGAATCGTGTACACCATAGAACGCTCGATCGGGATGGAGCTTGACCTTATAGCCACTATTGGGACGAATAAATCGACTCCCAACAAGCCGTACGTCTACGTCGTAAAAGACTTCGTCGTTGTGATACAATGTCAGCGGCACAAAACGATTTGAAACACGGTTAACGACCGCAAAAAGTTGCTCCGTGTCCTCACTCAACAACACCATCCGCAGACGGTCGATCGCAGCCACAGGCCGCTGTCCCTCGTCGACCTGATAGAGAGCGCGTGAGTCGGCACCGCCAGCGGGGAATGTGGTGGTCAGCCCTAACGTATCCTGCGCACGGACAAAGAACTGAACCACCGTTCCAGATGGTTGCGCCGGAATCGATGCTTCAAACTCATTCGTTGCAGACATTACCATGGGCGACATGAACCAATCGCCGCCGTCTTGCCCATCGATGCGCCAATGCAAATCGACGGTATTGACACCGTCGGGATCAGTCACGTCAACTGAAATAGAAACGTCTTGCGTTTCGGTAGGGATCTTGGGTTGATGCCCAAACTGACGATAGGTAGGCCCAATGTTCCTTTCCCTGACGGAGTTCGTTCGGCCGGGAGTTCCGGTCTTCTGCGGAACGTCTAGAATCGCCGTGCTGGCCACACGGTTGAAATACAGTCGACTGTTCAGCTGTGAATTCCCAGTCAACCATTTGGCGCGAAACGAAATCTCGTATTTTAAGCCGTCCCAAAGCGTCACATCGTTAACAAAGGTCGTCTCCAAGTGATCGTGAACATGTGCTTGCGGTCCAGTGGTAACCACATGCAGAGCCAAGTTGCCCGAGTCCTCCGGATCCTTAACGACACGCCCTTGATGATTGCCAATGATTCGCCATTTCGCGGGTGGTTTGCCCACGACATCGTTTTGGAAGGTTCCATTTTGAATAAGTTGAGTTGCACCATCCGGGCCATGACGCGTAACCGCAATGTCGTCAATGAGAAATTCCCCGGCGTCAAGCAAACCCACAAGGAATTCATTGAACGGGGCGGCCACATCGGTGACATCCGTAGCCGCTCGTTCACGATAGGAGTAACTCGTCCACGTCGATTGATATGACTCGTCACTGGCCGACCATGCCTCGGCACGAGCATTGTCCGACCGAGGATCGCGTAGTTCGAGACTCGATGCGCCTCCATCGGCGAATTCCGGCCACCGACCACCTTCGTAGTAGTGAACTTCGTCCACAAAGTTGTCGTTGTCGTCCAACAACTGGATGCGATCGTCGTGATTGCTAAGTGCCCCACGAAAGTTCCCCAGGATCTCGACGTCAGGATATTTCTCTGCGAGCGTCGCGGCATCTTTCGCCACCACCACGTATCCGCCCGGATCAATCACCGTCGGTCGTGGAAACTCGAAACGTACCGCATCTCTCAATTCCCACCCTCCCAAATCGACGGGAACTACGCCGCGATTATGG
The DNA here is from genome assembly GCA_029243025.1 of Pirellulaceae bacterium. Classification (NCBI taxonomy): domain Bacteria; kingdom Pseudomonadati; phylum Planctomycetota; class Planctomycetia; order Pirellulales; family Pirellulaceae; species Pirellulaceae bacterium. The sequence continues at coordinate 99,507 of JAQWSU010000024.1, forward strand.
AACTCGATCCACTCCTCGTCGTTCTCCACAAACGGTTCGGCATCAGTCTTCGGACGAACCAAGTTAGCCACTGACATGGAGGCGCTAAACATGATGTCCCTGCTAAAGGCTGATCCAAGATGCAACTCAACAGACAGCACGTTCGTGCCTGGCACGAACGCCGACGCGGGAATCTGGAAGGGACCTTCGGCCGTGGCATGATTGACGAAACCGGACGACTTAGTGTCGGCATCGACGTCTCCGTCAGGCATTCGAATCCGATGAATCTCCACCCCATTGAGATAAAAAATGGCGCCCGTGTCGATGAAATACATGAGCTCCAAAGGCGCATCAAGGTCCAGCTCGGCCGGCACGTCGAACTCGGTCTGAAAATAGTAGGTAAGAAACCGCGGATTGTTTCGCCGAGGTGACGTCAAAAGAGTCTGCAAGGGGAACGGAAATTCAACCGTGTCGAACCCGATCAGCGCCTGTCCGACCGACCAATCATCCTCAGCTGTATAACTCAATTGAGCCCAGTCACGTTCCAGCTTCGCCCCACTGTCGTTGTAAACCCACTCGGAATCCATCGGCAACAGAGTCGTGTATTGGAACTCGGCCTGCCGGCGGTGAACCCTGGGCCGGGCTGCCGCATGATACATGATCTCGTTAATGACGATGTCCGTATTCCAGGCAAACTGATTTGCAGCAGACGGTGTGGCCACGCTGGGAAAATACCAGACGCCACCATGAACATCGGACCGACCCGTGAGTCGATCTGCGACCCGCTGTCCGTCGAAAAGTTCCCCGCCATCCGGTGAAGTCAACAACAGTAGATCGCCTGCCGCCGGTCGAAATCCCATTTCAGTATCGCGCACTACAATCATCCCGTCAGGCAGCAACGTTTGCGCAGAAAACGCGTAGGATTGACCGACTCCATCTGGCGACAACAACCGCACGCCCGCAAGGTCCACGGCATGGTCGCCAAGGTTGATAATCTCCACAAAAAAAGAATCACTGGTCGCGGCCGCGATTTCGTTGAGGACCAACGACGATCTGACGGTTGGCTGCTGACGCGCATGAGCGACGATTGAAGGTAGCATCACCAGATCAATGTTAGACACCGAACGATTAAGGCCGTGAATCGCCAACATGTTCTGGCCAGGCTGTATCAAGTCGCGAACGTGCGTGATGTCGAAACGAATCTGATGATTAGCCGAATGAGAACTGGTGGCGACCGATGACCAGTCCAAACGCTGCTCGTTGCCGTCACGGCCCGGAGCCCGGCCATGTGCAACCTCAATACCATTCAGATAGGCGACAAAGCCGTCGTCGTAGCTCATCAGCAGATCAATACTTTCAAACTGGGTGACATCCGTGGTCACTTCAAAAGTCACGCGCACGTACAGTGACGTACCGACACCTTGCATGGTGATCGCTGGCTGGTCATCCGGCGGCTGGTCAAGATCAAGACCCAGGTACGGTATGTCTTCATTTGTCTCATCAAAGCCCACACCGGTACTGCCACGTGTCCACGCCGAATCGTCAAAATCAGGCTTCGTCCAATCCAACCCCAGGCGACCGTCCTTGGGAACCCAAGCGCGAACCGGCGCGCCTTCTGCGAGCAGCGTTTCAATTCGGAAACTATCTGGCTCAATACGATTCATGCGGCCGGGCGTGCCACCCGGTTCGGAACTAAAGGACCAATTCTGCGGTGAGTGACTTGCCGCATTGGATCGTAGTTTTGCCAAACTGAACCCACTACCGTCGGGCGCAGCAGGCCAATCTCCTTGATCACCGTATTCGACGGTGTTCATCAATCGGTCGTCGTTGTTGAACAGCTGCAGTAACTCACCACCGTTGGCCAAGCGCCCTCTCCAAGGTCCTTCAACATGCGCCAAACCCGTTGTCGCTTTCATCTCTTCCGGACTGGCAGCCACAACAAGCTGACCGCGGCCCGGTACAATCGTGCCATCGGGAAACGCATAGTCGACGCCACCGGCTAGCCGCCAGTCGGAGATATCCATGTCAACCGCCAACTGGTTGTGTAATTCAATCCACTCCAATTGGCCGTCTTCATCCGCGGGCGGATGATACATGATTTCATTGAACACGACCGTACTATCGAGTACACGCCGATCCTCCAGCCGTTCGATTTGACCACGGTGAAACCTGCGCAGATGTCGGCGCGAAAAGTCGTGCATGTGCCAATTCGATCTATGAGAAAGTGTGAGTAGCAGAACGACGGCGAGAATTAGCCTAATCAATCGCTGGCCAATTGTCATGTTTTAAACGTTGTTCATCACCAACGTCTTTAGAAACCAACCCAAATGCCTGCTCCAAAGAGAAGATAATTGTACGTCAACGCGGGAAGACCGAATGTTCTGCAATGCCAAGAACGTTAGAATGGGCGATGCCAATTCGTGACATTCCTGGGAGCCTGACATGGCCGTATCAAATGGTCGTCTCATCACTGGTGCTATCCTAATTTCGACGATCGCCGTCGGTCCCGTTGCTTGGGGTCAAGATGCCGAGCAGAAGAACCAATACGAATCGGACGAGATCACGATCTCAGCGGCGACTGCAGATGAACCCAAACTCGAGCAAGTGTCTTTACAAGCGGCCGCAGACTCCATCGAAAAGGGTAATGCCGCTTGGTGGAACCGACGCAACTGTGTTGCCTGACATACAAGCGGTGCGTATGTGCTAAGTCGCCCCGCGTTAACGGAGCAACTTGGTCAACCTTCCGCTGAATTGCGGGACTTCTACGTCGAGGCATGCGACAAGTTGAAAGAAAAGGATCACGAAAAACGAATGAGCGGTATTTATCCCACGCAAATGGCCTACATCGCAGGAGGACTGGCCGAATGGGACTCACGTCACCAAAAAACTCTCACCTGATACCGACGCCGCACTTCGATTGATGTTCGAAATGCAAGGCGAGGACGGGTCGTGGGGCAAGACAGCGAGCGGGTAAAAAACTGATCACTTTTCATAAAACGACAAGATTTTTGGATCCCAAGCGAATAGCAAGTTCAGCAACAACTTTAGCCCGTTGAAAATTTGAGAGGTCACCTGTTTTGATTGAGGTGGATTGCAAGAAAATTCTGGTGTCGATTCGCAGCCTCACGGTTTTCGCTGCGATCGTGGTGATGGTTTGCGATTCGAACGGTCAGGTCCTGATTCGTCCCGACAAGCAGGTGACTCATATCACGGAGCCGCTGGATGAGTTGGGCCATGTTGATTATCTGGAGGCGATCAATCAGCGATATTCTCAAGGTGTGACCGCGGAGACAAACTGGACGGTCGCTCTACTTAAGGAGTTTGGTCCGCCACAGTCTCGCCACGATTTACTCACCGACTTTTGGCACCGCCTTGGTATCCAGCCGATCACGGCCGATCCAGAGCAGCCATTTCTGCAAGGCTATCGATCTGGGAACGAGTATTCTGAGTTAGAGCAGAAGGCATCTGAATCCTTCATGAATTCACGTGGCCCTTGGACGGTTAACAAGTTCCCCCACGAGGCGCGGTGGTTGGACATGCGCAAGATGGCGCTAGATCGATTAGTTGACGCTTCCAAACGACCGCACAACTACGTGCCGCAGGTGACCTCTGCTGAGGAACACGCGAGACGCATCCAAGAGATCCAGGACTTTTTTGATCAGCAGCTCCAATCCAAGGATCCTGGGGAGAAGCTGGGCGCAGCTGTTGGTGCGATGCTCACTTCGAATATGAGACTGAGCGTTGCTCCGCTGTCGCGCCTTCAGGGTACGGATTCCGCCCAGTACGGTCGAGAGCTGGCGCGGATGTTGTCACGAAGAGCTCTACTGCGAATTGGAGAGGCAGATATCAAGGCCGCCCAATCCGACCTGCAGGCGATTCATCGCATCGGTTCGCTGAGCGGCCAGGGTAATCTGATGCAATGGATCATGGGCATGGCCATCGGGGAAATGGCCAGCGTGGCCGACCTGGATATGGTGGAGTCTGGCAAATTAACGAAAGAGGAATGTGAACAGTACTTGCTCTTGCTGAAACAGCTTCCCGCGCCACGCCAGGCGATGGAGTTGCTGAACGTCGAGCTGCGTTACCAGGCGTTGGACGCGATTCAATTTGCGGCTCTTCATCATGAAGAGACGATTCGACAACTGTCCAAGCTCGCCGACCTCGACAAGCTTGCCTTATCGCGTATTCAAGAGCTTGACTGGTCCGAGGTGATGCGGCGAGTCAATCGCCTCTTCGACGAGCAACACGATCTTTACAACTCGCCCGAGCGAAGTCAGGAGCTGATCGCCTACGAGGATTCTGAGCTGCAGCTGGATCCGGAAAAGTATGCGACGATCTTGATTGAGCGGGCGAAGGAGGGGTCGGAGCAGCTGACGGAATTTATGGCCCAAATGTACTTCGAACAAATCTCATCCCGTTACTTGCGCCGTGTGGAGTCACGGCCAAAGACACGACGACGGGTGGTGCAGGCGGGATTGGCGGCCGAGCTCTATCGCTTCGAGCATGGGGCCTATCCGGAGTCGCTCGAACCCCTGAAGTCGCTGGTCAGTGAGCCCTTGGTTGACGCGTTTACTGGCAAACCGTTTCAGTTGAAGAGGCTCGAAAATGGCGTCCTGATCTACTCGCTTGGCTTCAATGGTACGGACGAAGGCGGTGTCGACATGGCCAAGCTCGACGGCTGGAGTGGAACCGGCCCGACTCCCGACGACATTTCGGTCCGTCTCGAGCGACCGTAAACGGTGGCGTGAACCAAGAGTTTGATAGGGGGTACGAGACTTGTTGCAAGGGATTTCAAATGTCTTTTCCGGCACATTCTCTCGGTCTTCGCGATTGATGAGCTACCTCAAGCAAATAGCTCATGCTTGACGTTGCCATGCACATCGGTCAGACGGAAGTCGCGGCCCTGGTAACGATAGGTGAGCCGGCTGTGGTCCATGCCGAGTGCATGCAGGATCGTGGCCTGAAGGTCATGCACATGCCATGATTCGGTCGTTGGCAGGAAACCGAGTTCGTCGGTACCGCCAATCGTTTGACCAGGTTTGACGCCGCCGCCGGCCATCCACATCGTGAAGGCGTCGATCTGATGGTCGCGACCTACGGCACCGTTGGGCATCGTTGCTTTTTGAGCCACCGGCGTGCGGCCGAGTTCGCCGCCCCAGATGACCAGTGTCTCGTCGAGCAGTCCGCGATTGGCCAAATCGGTGACGAGCGCCGCGGACGATTGATCGACTTGCCTGCATTGGTGCGGCAGACCGCCGGCGATGTTAGTGTGGTGATCCCAGTCACCATGGAAAAGCTGAACGAACCGCACACCTCGCTCCACCAACCGCCTCGCGAACAGGCAATTACGGGCAAACGACGATCGGCCGGGATCCTCGACGCCGTACATGTCGAGCGTTTCGGTTGTTTCTTGTGAAAGATCCAACAGCTCGGGTGCGGCAGTCTGCATTCGGAATGCAAGTTCGTAGGATGCGATTCGAGCGGCGATCTCATCGTCGCCCGTCGTTTGCAGGTTCAACAGATTGAGTCGATTGATGGCGTCGATGGATTCGCGTTGCTGGTCGGCAGAAAATCCGGGCGGGCTCGAAAGATTCAGAATTGGATCACCGGATGAACGCAAAGGAGTGCCCTGATAGCGTGACGGCAAAAAGCCGTTGTCGTAGTTGGCACTCTTCGAGCGCGGACGCATGCCCGTTCGTAAGACGGCAAAGGCAGGCAGGTCTTTGCTTTCGCTGCCTAGTCCGTAGGTCACCCAACTGCCGATGCTTGGGTTGCCGAACCGCCGCGAACCTGTGTTAATTTGCAGTTCGGCAAACATGTGGTTTGTGTCGTCGGTCTTGAGTGTTTTGACGAACGCGAGTTGGTCAACGATCGCGGCGGTGTGTGGCAACAATTCAGAGACGGTCGCGCCGCATTGGCCATGCTGAGCGAATCGCCAGGGTGAGCCCATTAAGCTGGGACGTTTCTCTTGGATCTGCGCAAACTGGCCCGGACGCAGATACGATTCGGGCATCGGCTCACCCGAACGACGGATCAATTCCTTTTTGGGGTCGAACAGATCGATCTGACTCGGCCCACCAATCATGAACAGAAAGATGACCGACTTAGCACGTGCGGGAAAGTGTGGCGCTCGGACGGTGTTGGATGATTCGTTGGCCTGGACTTCATTTCCTAGCAACGATGCAAGCGCCCACGGTGCGAGGCTCAGCCCGGTCGTACCGAAAAACTGACGGCGGCTTTGGCAGAATTCTTGCACGCTGATGCGGTCCTTACTGACGAGTAATCGTTTCATCCAGGTTCAATATGACGCGACACACGGCGATCCAAGCAGCCTGGCGGTATGGCAAGACACTTGGCAGCGCCGCTGACCCGACAACCTCCGCGACGTCTTCCGGTCTGGTCTCAAATGTGGCCACCTGTTCGGCGAGCAACTCTCTCGCGATGTCGAGCTCTTCGGTTTGGGGATTACGTGAGAGGCAGTGACGAAACAACGACACAAGCCGTTGGTCGTCCGACGGCGCGTCCTCTTCCAGCACGCGCGTGGCCAGCGCACGAGCACATTCGACAAACGCCGGGTCATTGAGCAGTGTGAGCGCCTGGACGGGAACATTCGACCGATCGCGACCCGCGCAGGCGGTGACCAGGTCCGGTGCGTCGAACAGCGGCAACATCGGATGTGGTGTCAGTCGCCAGACCCAGGTGTACAGGCCGCGTCGGTAGCGGTCCTCGCCTTCGCTGATCGTCCATGTCGCTGGCGTGGCCCGATTGTTGAGAATGCCGTCGGGTTGATAGGGAAAGACACTCGGCCCACCAATGCGGTGTTGTTGCAGACCGCTGACGGAAAGCGAAACGTCGCGAATGATCTCCGCTTCCAACCGCAACCGCCTTTGCCGGGCGAGCCGAAGATTACTTGGATCGACGAGAGCAAGATCAGGCCGACGGGCCGATGACTGGCGGTAAGTTGCCGATGTGACGATCAGGCGATGCAGATGTTTGAGGCTCCAGCCGCTGGAGATGAATTCACTGGCCAGCCAATCCAGTAGCTCGGGATGTGTCGGCGGCGGGGTCTGCATGCCAAAGTCAGTCACGGTGTCGACCAACCCTCGACCGAAGTACCGCTGCCAAACTCGATTCACAGTGACACGAGCCGTGAGTGGATTTTGCTCGTTAACGATCCATTCGGCCAGATCCATCCGGTCGTACGATTCGGCCTCTGGGAGCGAGTGCAAAAACTCCGGCACTGCCGGAGTGACCTGCTCACCCGATTGAGCGTGGTCGCCGCGCACGAAAATGTGTGTCGGTTGCGACGCCGTCTTCATTACCAGTGACGTAGGTATCTTTGGCATTTGTTCTTTGAGCTTGGTAATAGCCGCTTCGAGATCGGATCGCTCGGCGTCTTCGTCCGATGAGCTATTCTTGCCAAGCTGTTTTTCGAGTTGATCAATCTCGGCTTGAATCGAATCACGCTGCGCAATCTGCTCGGGGGGCCCTAAATCGAGTGGATGAACAGCTGCCTCGTTGAAAAACGCATAGAGCTGGTAATATTCGCGCTGCGTAAGGGGGTCGGTTTTGTGATCGTGGCATTGTCCGCATTCGAGCGTCAGACCAAGTAGCACGCTGCCGGTTGTGTTGACACGATCGATGACCGATTCCCAGCGAACACCGGGATCGAGCATCGCGTTGCAGTGGAACCCGGTGGCGATCTGTTGCTCGACACTGGCATTCCGGATGAGGTCGCCGGCGAGCTGTTCAACAACAAACTCGTCAAATGGCATGTCGCGATTCAGCGCACCGATCACCCAATCTCGGTAACGCCAGATCTCGCGCGGTCGGTCCAATTCGTAACCGCTGCTGTCAGCGTAACGAGCAAGATCGAGCCAGTGGCGCGCCCAACGTTCGCCATAGTGTGGCGACACCAAGAGCTGATCGACGAGACGCTTGTAGACGTTGGGGACGTCATCGGTGACGAATGATGCGACGTCGGCCCACGTTGGTGCGAGTCCGAGCAGATCCAACGACAGTCGACGGATCAAGGTTTCCGGTGCGGCCTCGGGCGAGGGTCTGAGTCCGTCGTGTTCTAAGCGAGCGAGAACAAAATGATCGATCGCGTTCTGTGGCCATGCCGCATTCTTGACCGCTGGAATCGCCGGTCGACTAATCGGCTGAAATGCCCAATGATCCGACGCGACCGGGGGCCTTTCAGGTTGTCCGGTGGCACCCTCGTCGATCCAACGTCGCAACAGCGCGAGCTCTTCGTCGCTGAGTGGGTGAGCCTCCGGCGGCATACGCTCGTCGTCGTCGGTTGATATCACACGGCGGATGAGTTCACTCTTGTCGGCGTCGCCCGGCAAGACGACTCGCTCGGAAACGCGAATATCCAGTCTCAGATCCGCCTCCTGGTTGTTGGAGCCGTGGCAGCGCAAACAACGGGAGATGAGGATCGGCCGAATGTGTTGCGCGTAGCTGATGCGACTGTTCGCTTTATCATGAGCAACGTCGTCGCAGATGGCCCGCCGCGATTGCCCGAACGACGTGAGACACAACAGCATCGTGACGATGGGCAGGTAGATTCGGACAGGGTGGTAAGTCGTCATCTTGTGAGGCCGCGGCAGGTAAATCGAGCCAAGGTTACCGATCAGCAGATACGGGGACTTATGCCCCGGCTCGCGCGCCGCCCATTGTAACCCGTTGTCTGGTGGATCGCGAAATCGTGACACGAAAAGGTGTCGGGAATCTTTTCTCGCTCGCCTGGCTTGCATAATCTGCGGGTATGCGAGGTGGCAATGACGGGTCGTAAGTGATTGCGGTTCCCTTGAGCAACCTTAAACGGCGCGGAATTTTAGATTTCGGTCGGTTTCTCGAGTGTCGGGAAGATTGACCTAGCCTCTCACCTCACGACCTAGGTGATTTTTGCCCGCCTCATGCTACCCCACTTGCAATCGCCTGAAGAAAATTGCTCAGCGATGGAACTTTCGAAGAGTGGCTGGCGTCCTAACGATGTTGAAAACATGCCTGCATGCACAGCAGTCTTTACAACCTAGAATTCACCGGACGAAACATCTCATTGCCCAGGAAAATCGGATCATGACCTATCGATATTTTTTATTGTCACTTGTTTGCTTGTCACTTGTGACAGTTGCTGCATCAGCGACTTCGATTCCGGAAGCCAAGCCGATTCAAGAGCTCACCGATGTGAAACCGACCCAAGCGGTGTTCAAAGACGCGGGCCGGGGCAAGCCACTGGTACTTCGCAAGCAGGAAGATCTGGCCAAGTATTTCGCAAAAGACGAACTCGAGAAGATTACGGCCAAGGTTGACCTGAAGAATCAAGTTGTGCTCGTTTTCGCCTGGCGTGGTTCCGGTGGCGATCGCCTTAGCTACGACGTTCTGGAGTCGTTCCCCGAGCAAATCGTCTTCCGAATCAAGCCAGGTCGTACGAAAGATCTTCGGCGACACGTGCGCCTGTTTGCACTGCGATCAAACGTCAAATGGAGCGTGAAGTAGTCGGTGCTCATAGATTTGTCACCGCAGGGGGAGGAAACACGCCGCCGCGGTGTGGTTATTAACTGCAGCGATTCATCGTCCTGTGATCCAAGAGGCCATTTCGGTTTGGGTGACCATGAAGGTGCGGATCGAGTCGTTGTTTATGCGTCTGATGAGATCAAGCGCACTTGAGCAAACGTGAAGGCGGAACAGGTTTGCATCGCGAAACACCCGGGGCACGATGGGTTCCGGCTCTTCCTGCGAAAAGTTAACCGAGTTTTACTCCAGGATGACAGCGGCCTACCGATTCGGGCTTGTTGCTAAGTGCGAACTCATGCCGTTTCAACGAGAATGACGTGAGTTGATGGTAGAGAGGGTTGAATCAGTCGTTGTCTCCTCCTACAACAGTTTTTTGGGGTTCAATGTGTCCCTTTATGTTTTCCCGGACGCGACTACGGGAGGCTCTTTGACGATTGTACCTGAGCCGGCGACCGTAGCGATTTGGTCGGTGTTAGCTCTCTGCGGTCTTGCTTATGGATTTCGCAACAAGACGATCAAGCGATCGTAGAGATAGCTCTCCTTGAGACTCAAAAAGCCGGTCCGCAGAGGATCGGTTTTTTTGTTGGAATGGCGGAGTCTCCTCGATTTGGGTGACTCTCTTCGCGATCTGGATCAAGCCTGATTTTAAAGGGTATTCGTCGAGTGGCTGCAGTTTCCGCCATCTGATTTTTTCAACAATGACTTTGTTTTTTCTATTTTCTTATTCAATCGTTCATCGAACGAAGATACGCTGATCGGGACTATTCAACCTGTCGTTGGTAGTCGCATGCCAGGCTCTCCTGTGAGTTTTGACCTTGAATGAAGGAGCTTGCGATATGACCTCCTGGATTCGCGTTTTGCTCGCCGTCAAGGTGATCGCTCTCGCACCTGTTGCTGTGGTGCACGCTGACTTGCCACCCGTTTCCTCCGCGAATCTGGTCGCCCACTTCGAAGCAAGTGATGCGACGCTCGAGCTCGACGCATTGGGTCAGGTGCTTAGCTGGACGGCCAATAATGATGCCAGCTTCATCCTCTCTGCAAATGGAACAGACCCAGCGAATATTCGCTTTAACGGTATTGAAATGGAAGGTCTCGGGGCGATTGAGGTCAACGATTTCTCCGGCGACAACCAGACCTTGCGAGGACCATTGCCCTCGGGGTTGACGGCGGCAACGATCTTTTGGGTGGGTTACTACGATCCCGGTCGTAATGGTTCACTCGGAAGTGGTTCGGGGCAATACGTTTATTCGATTGGGACGTCCGGTTCGCAAGGCTCGCAAATGGATCACCAGATCGACGACGGAAATTTTGAACTCTGGGGTGGCAGTGGAACCCAGGGTGGCAACAGCATTGACTACTTGAATGGCAGCTATTCCGTATTTCAGACGAACTACTTCCATGGTGAACCGGGACACGAAGCGTTTTCCAATGGGTTCAACCTGAACATTCCTTCGGACGGAGGTTACAACGTTCTGAGCGAACAAGTGCTTCAGCTGTTCGGGTGGCAGGATGGGAGTGGTAATTCTGGTGGGTACAACTTCGTTGGCAATCTTTCGGACTTGGTCATTTACGATGATGTTTTGAACGCCGCGGAGGCTGCCTCCGTTGGCTCCTACCTCACAAGTCGACTTCCAGCGACGCCGCCCGATCCGCCAGGACAGCCCGACCCAGTTACCCTTTATGCTCCGCTGAGTGGCAATCCAAACACGATGGTTCCAGGCTTTGTTCCTCATGGGAATCCCAAGGTATCGGGGCACGCAGAGTTCACGATCTATCCCAATAATACGATGGATTACAGCATCGTCGTGAATGGCAATGAATATGACGTGACTCAGGCTCACCTCTATAACATCACGAAAACCTCAGGCACATCGGGTAATCCTGCCCACGGTGATTCCATTATTTGTTGGGGTGGAATCTGGGCTAACGGTGGTGAATCGGATGACTTTCTACAGGGACTCGGTTACTCGAACGGTCGCCTGCGCGAGGTGTTGGCAAGTTCGGAAGACTGGATGCTCATCGTGCATACCGAAGGCGGTAAATTTGCAACCGATGAATCAGGTGGATTGGTCGTCTATGACGCAGCGATTCACGAGACCAATGAGCTGGGTGTTCCGGAAAGCGAACGGGCTACTCGATTCAACAACCGCGTCGGTAGAACCTTACTTGATCTCTCCCTTCGAGAAGAAAACACAAACGATTCACGTGCTCTCAAGCCGGATCCCAATCACCAGGTCAGCCAACCCTTTGCGGCCGCGAACGGCGTTAGTTGGGTCGAACTTGAAGAGGCGTCGGGTCAGTACGTATTGACTGCCGCAGCCATGGACGCTGGTTACGATCTCGACACGGAGTATCTGTTTTATCTCTACGACGACCAGGGTCCCCAATGGGACTTTGGCGGGCCCGAGGCGGCCTTCGGAGGATTTCTGACCACCGAACCTGTCGTGGTCACACCCAGCGGCGACTATAACCGAGACGGTATCGTCGACGTGTCAGATATTGATGCCCAGGCGATCGCAATGAAGACTCCGAACGACAGTCTGGCAACATTCGATGAGAACGGTGATCTCATCATCGATATCCAAGATCGCAGCATCTGGATCAATGTACACAAGAACACCTTTGCGGGAGATGCTAATCTCGACCTTGAATTCAACAGCAGTGATCTCGTCGAGGTCTTTGCGAGTGGCAAGTACGAGTCGGGTGCCATGGCGACCTGGTCGGAAGGTGACTGGGACGGGAGTATGCTATTTGATACGAGCGATATGGTTTACGCATTCGTCGGTGGCGGTTATGAGTTGGGTCCACGAACGGCTGCGGCCGGCGTTCCCGAGCCGTCCGGTCTGTTGCTCTTCGTTTTCGGTTTGACGATTGCCACGCTCGTGCGGTTATCACCTGTGAGTGCGTCGCTCGAGAATTAAAATTGGCCGACGTTCCAGTTGGTCGGTTCCATTCGCCATGCCTGATTGAATTTTGCCATCCAGCCGGTGCTTCGTAAATCAATGAAGCCCTCGCGAGGGGTTTCCTTTCTACCCTGAGTCATCCACGAACAGTTGCCCGACTCTTCCTTGACCAGGCGAGTGACTGGCCACGTTTTGCCGCCGTCGAAACTAGATTGGCACGCAGGGCGTTTCGTTCTGTGTCACGCAAGACATGATACCCGTGTCCCTCGATCTCAACAGGGAAGCTTTTGAACCTGGCTTGGTAGAGGTGTTACGTCCCGACCGTCCCGTAGCGTTGGTGGTATCGCTGCGTATGCGTCATTGTCATCCAATGCATGAAGTGTCACACCAGGCTGTCCTCTTTCTTGGGAGGCCAAACAATCGCATGTCAGTGATTGGGCATTTAGCAGTAGCCCAGCAAAGGTAGTGGATGAAGAAGCGTGGCTTCTCGCCAAACACGCTCGAACACCAAATAATCTTCCGGCTTATGAAAAATCGGTTGACGAGCATTGGCTCGGTTCAGAACGTGGTACACATGACCACCAATGGCATAAATGGCTGGAACGAAATGGCCGCCGCACCCACGGAGCATCTTTTCCTTTTAAAACGCTACACAATCGAGCAAGTTTTTTTGAAAATGTTTTCAACGCGCCTTTACGGCATCATCCAGCCGAGAGCAGCCTGGCGGCGATGGCAGGTATAATGGCTCACGGCTTCGGAATTGAAGTAAATGAAGAGTTGGTTCGTCAAGCACGGTTGGTACCCATCGTCCATGACCTGATCGGAGTTGTCGCGACTGGGATTCGCTCAGGTAGTTTAGCTGCCCTGCCTAGCTTGCGGCAAAAGTGGCTCCCGTCCCCGTTTTCAACGCCCCTGTTTTCAAAGACTTGTAGACGCAAACATTTGCAGTACCATGCGAGAGATGTCGACTGGATATTTTGACCCTGTGCGGCATCGACGTACCAAGCATTGCTATCGGCAAACTTGAATTTATCGAAGATGTGCTGAGCAGAAACAAAGAGCCTTATGTCTCGTTACGACATGTCAAAGATCGTCGTGAATCGGTCAGCATCACAAAGATGTCTTGCCGTTGCTGGTGTTGTTTGTGCATTGATGCTTACTCTTTCGACTGTCGCGGTTGCCGACGAAGACGAGCAAGAACGACCGTTCGGATTGAGTTCGCGGATTGCTTGGATGAATTCGCGGTTGGTGGGGTCGCCCGATCCGCCACGTCCCTATGTGGCAACGAAGATGTTTGCCGGCATCCAATGGGATCGTCCCATCTACCTCAAGCCGGAACCCGACGGGAAACATCTGTTCGTGATTGAACAGGGCGGTGAAGAGAATAGACCGTCAAAACTGTTGCGTGTTGTTGATCGTACTGAGGTGACAGAAAAAACACTCCTCCTGTCGGTGCCTCGCCGATTGGTGTACGGAATGGAGTTCCATCCGAACTACTTGGAAAACGGTTACATCTATTTGTTTAGTAACGGGTCGACCGGTGAATCGGAGCGGCTCAATCGTGTGACTCGGTACACGGTGCGACGAGAAGGGGAGCAGGTTACTTGCGATCCTAGTTCTGCCGTCGACATGATTCAGTGGCGGTCGATGGGGCATGACGGAGGTGACTTGGTGTTTGGCAACGATGGCTTTCTCTACATCACGTCCGGCGATGGCACTGGTGATTCTGACCAGTGGCTTTCTGCTCAGGATGTCACCAACCTGCTGGGAGGCGTTTTGCGGATCGACGTCGACTGTCCATCGGATGACAAACCTTACTCGGTTCCAGCTGATAATCCATTCGTCGACATTCCCCATGCGCGCGGCGAATTGTGGGCGATCGGCCTGCGTAATCCATGGCGGATGTCGATCAACAGGAAGACGGGACAGATCTGGGTTGGAAACAATGGACAGGATCTATGGGAGACCGCCCACTTGCTTCGCAAAGGTGAAAACTACGGTTGGAGCGTTTACGAAGGTAGTCACCCGTTTTATGCACACAGGGAACTGGGGCCAGGGAATTTGGTAGCTCCCACATTCGAACACCATCACACGGAATCCCGTTCGCTCACAGGCGGCGTTACCTACAACGGCGACCGATTGGAGGATCTGGTGGGAGCCTATATCTATGGTGACTATTCCACCGGAAAAATTTGGGCCGGCCGACATGATGGTCAGCAGGTAACCTACCATCAGGAAATTGCCGACACGTCTTTGAGTATCGTTGCGTTCTCCAATTCACATCGCGGTGACCTGATGGTTGTCGATTCGGTACAGGGAATGTATCGTCTGGAACCGAACCCAGATGTTGATCGACTCGATGAGCTGCCAGTATTTCCAACGAAATTGTCCGACACTGGGTTGTTTGAATCGACCGATAATCACAAGGTTGCCGCTGGTGTGATTCCGTACGATGTTGTTTCTCCAGGTTGGGCAGACGGTGCGAAGGCTGATCGATTCATCGCTCTCCCCGAAGAACTGCAGATCGCCTATTCGCCGGATCGCGGCTGGAATTTTCCTGATCGGTCCGTCCTTGTTCAGACGCTATCGATTGACGAAACCCACCAGGGTGAAATTCGAAAACGTCGGCTGGAAACGCGAGTTCTTCTCAAGCAGCAAAACGAATGGCAGGCTTATTCGTATTTGTGGAATGAAGAGCAATCCGAGGCGGAACTCGTTGCGAGTGATGGGAAAGACATTTCTCTGGCAGATGGTCATGTCTGGCGTGTTCCGTCGAGGGCCGAGTGCATTTCATGTCACGCCAGAGCGGTGAACTATGTGCTGGGACTCAGCGACTTGCAGATGAATCGTGACTTCAATTATTCTGGCACGGTCGACAATCAACTGCGTACATTCGCTCATATTGGCTTGCTTGCCGGCTATGCTCCAAAGCCCGAAGCCAAGCGACTCAAACTGGTAAATCCTCATGACCCCTCGGCTTCCTTAACGGATCGAGCTCGATCGTATCTCCATACGAATTGCGCATGTTGTCATGTGGCCGCAGGCGGTGGGAACGCTCGAATGGAGTTGGAGTTTACGACAAAAACGGAATCGATGCGGATTCTTGACGAGTACCCTCAGCACGCAACGTTTGGGCTCACACAGCCTCGCATTGTTGCCTTAGGGGATCCGAGTCAGTCCGTCTTGCTGGCTCGGATATCTCGGCGAGGACGCGGCCAGATGCCGCCCTTGGTTTCGAATCAAGTCGATGAATCGGCGGTCCGTTTACTCGGCGAATGGATTGCGTCGATGCCTTCCCAGCGGCAGTTTGTTCGTGATTGGTCCGTGGCGGATTTGACAGAAGATCTGTCGACACTCCAAGAGGATCGATCATTGGTTCGTGGAAAAGCACTGTTTCGATCATCGGGCTGCGGGCATTGTCATCGAATTGAAGAAGAACTTGCTGGAATCGGCCCCAATCTTAGTGGTATCGCCGAACGTCGTAAGCCAATCGAGATTTTGGAATCGGTCATCACGCCATCAGCGAAGATTGAGCCAAAGTATGCATCGACCGTTCTGGTGACTTCCGACGGTGAAGTTTTTCAGGGACGCATTCATTCCGAAACGAACGAAGAAATCGTTTTGCGTGGTCAGGAATCATTTGCGCAGTCGCAACGCGTGCGCAAAGCAAATGTCGAAGAGCGCGCGCTTTCACGGCTGTCGATGATGCCAGAGGGGACAATCGATCATCTGCAGCGCGATGAAATCCTCGATCTGCTGGCTTATATCCTCGCCGGAACAGCCTCGGATGAATGACGCCGGGCGCTAAGCATCTCCCCTGCCCCACCATAAGCCTGTGTCAAGCGCGGGCTACGCTCGCTTGGATCTTTCAGAGCTATGCTCCCGTCACACTGGTGATCCTGGAAGGAGGGCTGATAAGCAGGGCGCGTCAACATCGCCTCATCTTCTCGATGTTTGCCGCAAGTTGAATGCCACGCCGTTTGTGGACGTTGCCGAGTTTTCATGAGAGTACCTGACTTCTCGCTGAGCAGATGAATCAGATATTCAGGATCCCCTCTGGCTTGGTCGACGGCCGTAAATCGAAACGAACTTGTGATAGAATGTGAAGCCATGAACGATGCACAGCGGGTGTGTCCGACGACCTGATCGACGGTTTTGGCGCGACTTACTTCAAACGAGAACTGGGTAAAAATTGGATGAGCATTTTAGATATCACCCGACGAGAAATGCTGGCTGCTTGCGGCAGTCTCGCCTTGTCTACCGGATTGAACCCTTCGAGCGTCATCGCCCAAGATGCTACACGCAAGGATCTGATCTTTCGCACAACCGACCCACGAAATGGTGAACCAGAACTGAGCAAGCTAGTCGAGTCTTGGCTCACCCCGACCTCGCTGTTCTATGTGCGTAGCCACGCGCCCAATCCGGTGATCGACCCGTCGAGCTTCAAATTGGAAGTCACAGGGATGGTTCGGCGCCCGATGTCGCTATCGCTCGACGACTTGAAACGATTCGCTACCAAGACGACCACTGCGACACTCACATGCGCCGGCAATCGACGCATCGAATTTAACAAGGAAGGCAAGGTCGGCGGTGTGCAATGGGAAGCCGGCGCAATTGGCAATGCAACTTGGGCCGGCGTCTCGCTAGCTGACGTGCTCAAATTTGTGGAAGTAGCTGGCGACGCCAAGCATGTTTGGTTTGAAGGCTTGGACGAGATTTCCAAAGGAGGCGATACGATACCGTTTGGTGGCTCCATTCCGATGCAAAAAGCCATCGTTGGCCAAGGGGCAGCCGCCCCCCTGTTGGCTCATACCATGAACGGTGCTCCCTTGACGCCCGATCATGGGTTTCCTTTGAGAACAGTTGTCCCCGGCTACATTGGGGCTCGCAGTGTGAAATGGTTGGGAAAGATCGTTGTGAGTGATCGTCCATCGCCGAATCACTACGTGGCAACCGCGTACAAACTTGTGAAGAAGACGGATCCGCTGGATTGGATGGAGTCGGGTCCGATCTACCGCTATCCGGTCAACGCAGCAATTTGCTCTCCGCCCCTTCATTCAACCGTCGCAGCTGGAAAGGTGGAGGTTACCGGTTATGTGCTGCCAAGTGGGCGGCCAGCATGTAAACCGAAATCCGTGCTTGTTTCTAGTGACTCAGGTAAGAATTGGGTGAAGGCCGAATTGACGGGGAACGATGCGGAATTTTGTTGGCAATTGTGGAGAACTCAAATCAATGTGACCGACTCGACCCGTCAGTTGATCGTAAGGGCTACCGATTCATCAGGAAGTTTCATGCCGGCTCGCGTGCCCTGGAACGCGAAGGGTTACCTGCAAAACTCGTGGTACAAACTGCCGATCAAAGTCGGTTGATGTCGTGCATGGCTGAATCACGGTGCATGGCGGAATCACCGAGCAGGCGATCGGGCGGTGGCAAGCCACGGAAACGCCGGTTGGAAAACCTAATTGCATGCACACTGCAAAGGTGTTACCCGATTGTGGCCGAAGCCGTTTTAGTCCCAATACACGTCGTCGAATTTCAGAGTGTAGAGCTTTGCGTCACCGCGAAGTTCAAACTTCACGCTTACCGGCGTTGCAACGTACTTGTCGATCTTGACCCGATCGACCCATTGGATAGATTCTTCGATTTTCAGGCCACCCCTTAAAGGTTTGCTGGTACTGATCAAGTTTCCGGTGCGATCGAACAGGGTAACCACGACAGTCCCAGAGGAAACATCACAGCTGACGTTCAAATTTTCACCTGGCAGGCATATCTTGTGCGACTAAACATGGCCCTTGGTTTTGGGGTCAATCAGTTGGTAACCGCTCTGGGAATCCTTTACCCGATCGTCACTGATTTGGGAAATTAAAGCGTTTTCTACCGACTTGACGATAGGTGGTGTTTGCGACATTTCATAATCATGTCTTGGAGGTAAGACGAATCGATCGTCAGACGGTCCAATGTTCGTTCTGTTATCGGTGTCGGGTACATCGCTCTGAAATGCCTACTCCCCAGCCTTTTGATCGTCGGGTTGAAGTAACCATGCCATGTTGAATCGTGCCATTCCACCTTCCAGGCTTCGGAGGTAGATAAAGCCTTCACTCGGCGTGCCTTTTCTACCCTGAGTCATCCAGGAATAGTTGCCGGGCCCTGCTTTCACCAACCGATTAACGGGCCATGTTTTTCCGCCGTCGAAGCTGACCCAAACATTGATGTTCGCGCGATTCTGTTTTTCTGGCAGACTCGGATCAGGAGCGCTGAATAGAAGTATGTCACGGTCGTCACGGTCGATTCTCAGCAGTGCCGCTTTACAACCATACATGTCAGGCGGACCATCGAACAACTCATCATCTTCGTGGCAATCTCGCCATGTTTTTCCGCTGTTGTCACTGTAAGCGACCCAGCGATTGCCTTTCCTCGTATGGGTGCGAGAATTGAAATAGATTGTTCCATCACGGAGCTCTACCAAACCTGATTCACCTGTCCCGTCGATTGGGAATGGCTCGCTCGAAAACCAGCTCTTTCCGTGGTCGTCGCTGTAAACCGCATTGGTATAGCCCTTGGCTTCATCGTGTTTGTTGTAGTTAACCATCACGCGAGCAGGGGCCAGGAGACGACCTTTGTGGGGGCCATACTTGATCGTAATACCAGGGTCACAGGCGGGATTTGGATTTGTCAAAAAGCCTCGCGAGTCTTTCTTGAGTTCAACCTTCTCAAGCTTCCATGTCTTGCCATGGTCCTTGCTCTTGTACATGTAGGGTGCCGGATGAAGGGCGGTCATAAAGAACATGATTTCGCCAGTGTTTTCGTCAACGACGCTCGTGCCCAGACTGGCAAAGCGGAATTTTTTGTCGCGGCCCCATCCCTTGCCATCGTACGGGCCAATGCCGAGCGCTTTCCAATCTAATTCGATGTGGTCACCGATGAACTGCCGGTCAGACCAGGTCGATCCACCATCTTCCGAACGTTTGACATAAATCTTGTCGCCGTTGTCGTTGCCTTCGACAATGAATATCAAGACGGTTCCATCCATGGTGACATCCATTGGGCCATGAAAACCCCCTTCATCTCGAAGCTCAAAAAACGGCACAGAATCGCGTTGGATTTGCTCTGAATCTTTCGTCTTGGTGTCCGCGACCACGCCGGTTGCAAAGGCGATTACAACGAACGTTGCCGAAATGACGAAACGGTTTCTTTGCGGTCGTGACATAGATTTTGTATCTCAATCGTTACATCGAAAGGCGGATTGTTATGCAAGAAAAAGGCACACAGGCTTCTACCATCGATCGAACATGACATTCGTTCGCGGGTGGCTGGTGAGGCCGATTGTAGGGGAACTGATTCGCGAAAATCAAGGGATTCGGACTTTCCCTCGCGGTGAGCTGAGCGTCGCTCGGCTCTGCGTCACGTTGCCGATTTGCAATGTGCTGGCTCCGCTGAGTACGGAATTCGATGCAGAAAATAGGTCACGGTCGTTTCGCCAAGGCGGCCTGAACATCCAGAACAAAGATCTGATTCCACGCCTGCCCGTTTTCCGATACGTGGCGCAAAGAAGCGATCTTCGTTCCGTCCGGTGAGAACACGCATGCCTCGGGTCTGATCGGCCAACGCCCCGTCTCAGTCAGCCGAATCGTCTGGCCAGAATCCGCCAGCGTGACGCAAACCGATCCATCCATCGTATGGGCGATGAATTTTCCATCGGGGCTCCAACTGAACGCAGAACTAATCGGTTGCAGATTGTTTGTCAGTTGTTCCGCTTTTCCTCCGTTGGGCGAAACAGTCCACAACTGGGCAATCCCATCGTCGGATTTCATCAAGAACGCGATCTTTGATCCGTCTGGTGAACTGCGCAACCAATGGCGAACACCTTGAATACCGGGATGCTTGCGGTCGGCTGTGAAAGTGAGTCGACGTTGTTTCGTCCCCTTGGGTGGCTGGGGTTTTTGATGTGGCGTTCCTTGGAGTGGTCCGTATTCAGACGCTTTGCTCACCTCCTCAGGTAGATCGACAACAAATATTTCGGAAATCGTGTCACCCGATTGTGTCAGCACGTTTCCCTGAAAAGCGATCGCCTTCTTTTGTCGACCGCCATCGGTACGCAGGTAACCGTCGGTCCCAATCCAAGCGTCGCTGAAGGCGCGAGTAATCTCGTCCGAACCGGGGTGTGGATTCGACGTGGTGCGCGTTACAAGCACCGAGAAATGGGAGCCAGCGTGATTGCGAGGATGTGAGTGTTTCGGTACCACGGATCGTACCGGAACACTGACTCCGACGTTTCGCTGATTTTCATCGTATTTTTGGTTCGCATCATGTTGCTTGGTTCCCGAATCGACATTCGACAACACGTGGTCTTCATAGGTGAAAGCAACCCATTTTCCGTCTCCACTAAATGTGTGAACATGCGAGCCGCCTCGCAGTGCGCCGGACGTGAAAGGTGCGACGATATCTCGGGCATCAAGATTTTCGTCTGTGTCCGGTTGGTCGGCGTGAACGATCACGCCGCGACGATGGAATGCGGCATACTGCCAATCGTCGTCTGGATTTTCCGGGCCGTGGATGAAAACGACACGATCGTCAGTCGGGCACGTTGTCGCAACTCCGCAATTTGCCTGGTTGCGAGATTCGAAAAGAATCTGGACTTTGCCCGAGCTGATATTCACGCGTTCGATCCTCTGCCCATCGAACATGTCTCCCGCCGGATCACTTCGCACGTCGTACGTAATCCACTTGCTATCGGGCGACCAAACCCCCGTATTGGTCAAGATGTGTCCGTGAGACGCAGATGTGATTTGCTTTTCCACCGGGTTCTCTGCAAATGATGAATTTATCAAGACACTCAGGCAGTAAGTTGTCCAAAGCAGTAACCGGGATAAGCGGAGTTTGACCTTCATTCCCGGAGCCTATCGTCTGGCCGAGCACAATTCAATCACAGAAGTAAGTTCCTTGAACGAAAAATAAGCCTATTTAGATAACTGTAAACATTTTCATATCCTGTCCTTGATCCACGGTTTCTCTCTACTTTAGTCTGTTGACAAAGTCGCACCCATTTGGTCAGCTGGGAAAATCGCATCGGGTTCGTTCCCGCCAAACTTGTTTGGATTCATTCGGCTTTCCGCGCGATTCGGAGCTTGATCAGGTTATTACCTTACTCAACCCATGCGCGGGGACGTTCACGCAACGATGATCAACACCCGTGTTTTGAACCGAGGCGGACGCGGTGTCCACAGTCGAGCCGACGGCTTCCCTGGGGGGCGCTGACAGGAAGCAGCCCATCATTTGACAAGATCAATGAAAAAACGGTAGTCGCTGGTAAGATGCGAAATAGCAGTCGTGATCACAAAGATCGACAGGATTCTCTTTCGGTAAGCGGATTCCTCCTGAGGATTAAAATGGAATGACTAAGTACAAGAAACCAATTTTTGTTCTCGTCATGGTGTTGATTGGCGTCGTGTTGACAGTTACTTGGGTTGAACGTCCCAAACGCATTCGGCAGGAGTTCGTCGGTCATCTCTATCATGAGAGATACGATTCAGCGGCTTTGATGCTCAGCGCACCTTGCGTAATCGGGTTGGAGCCCGATGGGAGCTTGACCCTAGTCGACCAGCGGGGAAATTCGACGGTTGTGCCGGCGACGAAATTGCCGTTCAAGGTAGGCGGTGGCGACCCGCAACGGCCCGGTGACATCTCGATGACGGCACTCGGAAGGAGTACGAACGGAATTCTGCATACGCCTCCCGTCATCATCTACCTGAGCGTTGACGGCGGAAAGATCCGCATCGAGAACGTGAATTGAGTTTTGCCTCGAACTGGCAAGGGCGGTGACGATTGATCCGTCGAATTCGTGTTCGGGAGTGACCTGTCCGTCGTTGCTGCGATGGGTGGGAACCATTGGGCGGCTGTTGCGGTGGTAGAAACGTACGGGCCTTGGCGGGGTGATTTTGTCACGCGGAGGGTTTAACGGGTCGACGGAAATCGTTGGTCGTTGAAAGTGAAGTCAACCGTGGATCCCTCAAGGAAATGCTCGGCTTTATTTTTTGACCGGTCGGAAAAAGAGCAACTCAATCGAGAATCGACAGCGTCTCAACCCAAATCGGTCCTTTTCCTACCTCGTACTGTTTGATCTTTGTCAGAGCACCGGACTTCTCGATTCGATAGGCGCCCAGTCGAGCATCACCCTGACCCGCCACGTACAAAAACTTGCCAAGCTTGTCGATCGTAAATGATCGTGGAACGCGTTCGCACGGATAGTGTCCCGTCATCTTTAACTGACCCGTTTGCGAATCGACGGTAAAGCCGACGATGCTGTCTTCTCCGGTCGCTGCGCCCCGTTCGGTAATGTCGCGGTTAGACACGAATAGAAAGCGGGCATCCGGAGTGAGATGCAGATCGGCGGTCGTGATGCGACCATCGAAGTCTGGCGGTTGGGTTACGATATTTTGAATCGTTGCAAGCGTGCCCTGTTCGGTGTTCCATTCCCAAACACCGACGCCGGGCTGTTCTCGTTCGTTAGTCGTGTAAGCCATCGACAAATTGGGATGAAAGATTAGATGCCGTGGTTGTTGTGCATCGTCAACTGCTGTGGGGCCGCGGGCAAACGGTGGGTCATGCGGTGCCGAACTTCCAACTTGCGCCGTGAACTGGTTAATGAAGACCTTGTTCGGGCCGGTTGCAGGGACCAACAGCCAGTGGTTGTCGGGAGAAAAAACCGTACTGTGGGCCTTCTTTTCGAGCGTCAATGCTTGGAGCGTGACACCGCGGTAAATCGGATCAATCTTCCAGATCGACGCCTTTCCCGGACCGTAGTGGTTGCCGGCAAGGAATTCGCCGTTGTTGTCGGTCATCAGATATCCGGGTCGAAAATGAACTTTGGCTTGGTTGACGATTTTTAGTTTGCCGCCATGTTCGATTTCCAGCGTTGCAAGGGCGGGCGAGTTTTCCTTGGGTCCTGACGACGTCGCGACGGCATACATCAACTTTCGATTGGGGGCGAAAGTGAACGGCCCAGCCCCATCGAGCGGCAGTTTTTGCAGAAGAGTCAGTTCGCCATTTGCCTGGTTCAGCTGGAACACCGAGATCTGATCACCTGCGGCCAGATATAAACGCTGCTCAGAATCACGCGGATCACCATCTCGCGGTACCGGATCGGGGTTAGGCATGTCCCTTAACACCGAAGCCAGACGCTCGCGTGCGTTGCGACTCGCCTCCGTATCCTCAGGGGTGAGGATCGGTTGCTGTTCAAGCTTGTCGTTGGGTATGTCGTAGAGCTTGCCGTCGCCGTAGAGCTTGTATTTTTTGTCGCGAACGAAGCGGATCTTTCTGAATTGGTCTTTGTCCCATCCTGGACGCGGGTCGTAGTGACAGAAGACCCACGGCCGAATTTGACTTGGATTTCCAAACAACTGGGGGTAGAAGCTGATGCCGTCCAGCTTGGCTGCGCGGGAAATCGATTGACCTCCCGCTTCCATGACCGTCGGTAGAAAATCGGTGGAATCCACGAGGTTGTCGTTTAGACCTGGTTGAATTTTTCCTGTCCATCGGACGATCAAGGGAACATGCGTACCCGCATCCGTCGTGCGTCCTTTGCCGCCGACAACCGGGCCGTTTCTTGTTTGTGAAGTGATTTTTTGGTGAGTTCCGTTGTCGCTGTAGAAGATAATGAGGGTGTTTTCGCTCAGCCCCAAGTCGTCGATCTGTTTGACGACACGTCCGACACAGTTGTCCATGTACTCGACCATGTCTGGAAAATGACGAGTGTCTTCTGTTGAGTGAGCTGCCTCGTCTAGCCAGTCCGCACTGTCGGGTGTGGGCACGAACGGTCGGTGCGGCAGCGCCATCGCATAGTAGACAAAGAACGGTTTGTCATCGTTCTGTTTGCGTTGGATGAAATCGTTGATGAACTTGACCCAGTGATCCGGCCCATATTCTCCTTGGAGTTCCCTGGTGAGTTGGCCGTTTTCGAAAAAAGTGGGATTGGCGAATCGCGAGCCTTTGTCTTCCGTGTGACATGAATGGAAGAGACTGTACTCATCGAAGCCCGCGTCCGTGACCTTCATTCCCTTGCCGCGACGCAGATGGGAACCGGGATAGCTCGGCGGGTCGTAACTCTGTAACTGCCATTTGCCCGCGATGCAGGTGCTATAGCCCGCATCCTGCATGGAGTGACCGATTGTTTTTGCTTGCGGATCGAGGATTCCGAAGTAACGCCAGTTGCGGTTGTTATACAAGCCGGTCATGAGCTGGACGCGCGTGTTCGTACACAAGGGTTGCGCGTACGCGTGGTTGAATCGGACGCCCTGTTTTGCCAGACGGTTAATCGAAGGTGTGCGGTAACTCGTGCCGCCGTAACAGCCAATTCCCTCAACACCCAGATCGTCGGCCATGATCAAGATGATATTCGGACGATCAGCCCTAACCGGCGACTCCAAAGCGTCGAGGCAATCGAAATGCAACTTGGCGTTCGAAGTGGCTTGGGGATTAATCGTTCGACGCTCGCCGATCTGGATATCAGAATCGCGATCGATCTCATTTTTGCCATTCTCGAAAATTCCAGTAGGCTGGACGACATCACCAGCAAAACAGGCGTTCGCCAGCACGAAGAGTAAGAGCACGGTTAGTTTCATGATCCGAGTTTTTTTCCCGAGGATGGGTGTCAATACTTATCGTACACGAAGAATACTTTGTTCACTTATGCAAAAACACTTCTCGTACTGATGCACTTTGAAGCGTTGGTTGAACTGCAGGGTGCGACAATGCTAACAAGTGCCGGCCGAGTGGCTATGCAAGGATCGTACCGCAAGAGGTCATAGAGTCGCCCGTCACCTTGCGATGACCGTTATGTCTTTTACGTTGTCTCATGGCAACACACCGGCACGGCGGTCAGTGGGCCGCCTCGGACAATCGATTTAGCTTCAATCGAGCCAAGGAATGGTGAGTTGTGAAATACATGAACTGTTCATTCGGATCGAAACAGAGATTGGTGACCGGTTGATCCAACCGAATTTGAGCAAGTCTTGCTCCTTCATTTGAAAGCAGGTGAATTCCGCCGGGGCCTGTTACGAACAGGGTCCCACTCGTATGAACCTTCATGCCGTCCACAACGCCCTTGTCCTGTTTACGAAAGGGGCCATCGAAAAACAGCTTCCCTGCGTAGTCGTCGGTCGAGAATTGCATGATGTGGGGGTTATCGTCTTCGGCATTACCGACATAAAGACGCTTGCCATCTCGGGATAACGCAATCCCATTTGGACGATTCATTTTCTGGGTCACGAGCGAGACTTTTTGTGAGTCGGCGTGGTAATGATAGACGCCCTGAAACGAGAGTTCTTTATGTCGCGTGTCGAATACGACTTTGCCTTGTTCGAAGTTGCTGTTCGCCAGGTCGAGATATCCACCGGGTGGATCGGTAAAGAAAATGTCACCGTTCTCGGCGATGGTCAGATCATTCGGGCTGTTGAAACGCTTGCCCTGAAAATGCGACGCGAGTGTGATAAATTCGGGGTTTACCTCGCCTGGGTTGATCAACTTAGCAATCCGGCGATCGCCGTGTTGGCACAGCACCAGGGATTGCTTTTGATCGAAAGCGAGACCGTTTGCTCCGATCACTCCGTTTTGCAGGGACGGCGCAAAGCCAGTGCGTCCACTGGGAGTCAGGTAAACCGAAACACCCGATTTTTTGCTCCATTTGTAGACCGAGTTCGCTGGGATGTCGACAAAGAGCAGGCAGTCTTCGCCGACGTGCCAGACAGGCCCCTCGGCCAGTTGATGTCCATTGGATAAAATCTCAACTTGAAGATTAGCAGGGAAAAAGTGTTTTGCGGCGGGAGCGTAGAGTTCGACCGAGGCAGTTTCTTCTGCTGTGGCTGCCGTACAGATTCCGACCAGTAGCAGAGAAAAGCAACGAAACATTAGTATCATGAGTGTCTCCGTAATCGCGGCAATGCACGTCGAGTGACCGATTGGAAGGCTGATTGTCGCATGGTCTCCCAACGAACAACAGAGGCGGCCAACGTAGGAAACGGCCTGAACTTACTTTCAACGGAACCGTGTTTTGCACGAAATCAACAAATCAGTAGAACTGCGATCGCCGGCCATCTACGAATCAACCTGTCGCGGGATTTGCCAGCTTGCGTGAATCAACGCAATGAAATCGCGAGACGCAGCCTTTGTCGCTCTAGCCTCAAGAGCCTTTGTTTCCTCAACTCCTGCTTTACCACCCAGACGCTGGCCAGCCCAAGTAAACTTCAATCCAGCAGCGAATTCGATTCCGACAACACCGCGATTTTGGAAACAGCCAGAGGTGGATACCATATCAACCCATTTTTATTATTATTAGATTGATGCAGCCCATTCATACATTCACGATTTCCGAAGACAAGCAAATGGTCTTGGCGGCGATGCGCGAACATCTGCCCCATGATCCGTCCTGGTCGGCAGTCAAAAAGATTCAACGTACTCGGCGCGTTTCGATTGGAGGAGTGCTTTGTGTCGACGAAGGCCGACGATTGGCGAAGGGTGAAGAGATAACGATTTGGGACCATCCCTTGCCACCGCCTCCAACGGACCAAGATGTCAACATGCGATTCATTGACTCGCAACTGGTCGTGGTTGAAAAACCGGCCGGGATGGTGACACTGCGACGAAAGTCAGATTCAGACTGGTCCTGGGCGCGAAAAAATCTGCAGCCCACACTGGACGAGTGCGTGTCTCGGATGATCGCTAAGTATGCCGCGAAGAAAAATGATTCCAAATATAAGCGACGAGGATTTCTGCGATTGTTGTCGGTTCATCGGATTGACCGTGATTCAAGCGGGTTGATTGTGTTTGCACGTAATCAGGAATCCCAAACCAAAATAATTCGACAGTTTGCCCAACACGACGCCGTACGGAAATACTTGGCGTTGATCCCTGGATCCATCGCAGATCAAACGGTCGCGTCGCAGTTTATTCGGGATCGTGGCGACGGATTACGAGGTAGTACCACGGACACAACGATGGGTGAACGGGCCGTCACTCATTTTAAAACCTTGCGAAAAATTGGTGCGTATAGTGAATTGGAGTGCCGACTGGAAACGGGACGCACTAACCAGATCCGTATTCATCTTGCAGAACTTGGGCACCCGATTTGTGGAGATATCAAATACCGTGGCCCGTTCGAAAAGCCGCAGGTAGCCGACGACAGCCATGTCCGACGGATGGCTCTGCACGCGGCCGACTTGCGTTTTGAACATCCGATCTCGGGAGACCTCATCCAGTTTCAAACAGAATGGCCTGAGGACATCCAACGGTACCTTGCTCAATTGGCTTGATTGTCAAAATAGCCGCGTAAGCGAATTGAAAGGTAACTTATCGGAACTAGTTGCGTGGTCAGATGGGTTAGCCAAGGTCGGACTGATTGCCTGCGTGCAAAAACCTCTCCCGCATAAAAATACGCTTCTGAGGTCGGTTCGCCGCAGTCCGACTCTGTGGGTTGAAGCCAAGACCTTTTTATATTTTCGCAGGACAATAGAATTGGGTCATGCTTGAACTTCGTTGTACCGTCCGGAACTGTCGCCAATCGCTTGTTCACTCGGAAGATCGACTTGGCTGTGCTGCGGGTCACCATTTTGACCAAGCCAAAGAGGGCTATTGGAACCTTACTCAGCCGCAGGATAAGAAGTCGACAAACCCGGGCGATAATCGAGAGGCTGTGTTCGCCAGACATCGCTGGCTTGGGCGTGGTCATGCGGCCGGATTAGTGACGGCCCTCAAGTTGTGGATTCCCGATTCCTCTCCACAAATGCGAATTCTGGATCTTGGCTGCGGGGATGGTTCCTTCGGCCCCTCGATGTTTCCTGATCAAGCCGCCAAGTTCTGCGGTATCGACCTTTCTAAACCGGCCATGAAACTTGCGGCGAAAGGCTGGCCGGAAGCCACTTGGGTTCTTGCAAATGCAGATCGCGGTCTGCCTGTTATGGATTCAAGTGTGGACTGTGTGCTGTCTTTGTTTGGGCGGAGGCCCGTGGCTGAAATCAAGCGAGTGCTAAGTGCATCCGGTTGTTGCATTGTCGCAGTGCCTGCCGAAGACGATCTGATTGAGCTTCGGGAGGCGGTGCAAAAGGAAGGCACGCATCGGAGTCGAGTCGACGCAATTGTCCAAGAGATGAATGACAACGGGTTGCTCTGTGCCGAACAAAAGCAATGGCGAACGAGGATCGAGATCGGCCTCGACGAAATCGAAGACGCATTAGCGATGACCTATCGAGGGCGGCGGTGGTCGGAACAGAAACGAATTGCTTCGATCAACGCAACGAAGGTGACTCTGGCTGCCGACTTGATGTTGTTTCGTGGGCAATGATCGGTATCTGTTTCATCAGAGCACCGGCGGGAGCAAATGGCTGTATAGGAATATCTGTCAGCGTTCTTTCAAGCCCGGTTGCGATTTTGACGGGCTCAACTTGAAGAAAACGAAAAAAGTATCCTCAGAATAGGCTAGGCCCGGGGATGTGGATTGACCCGTTGTTTTCGCCAGCAGACCGTAGGATATTCGAGATTGATGAATTGAGCAAAATCTGAAATGAATCCAGCCGTCTGAGGAAATCGCTTTCCAATCACGATTTTTCGGAACACGCAGGTCGACAGGACCTATTACTTTTAAGGCAGGGCTACTTTTAAGGCAGGGCACTGATCGTCGAGCCAGAGTTTTTGTGCAGCCCACTAAACCAGATAGGCTAATTTGCGATTTCTGGATCCGAGATTTGGAC
This sequence comes from Pirellulaceae bacterium, assembly GCA_029243025.1. Lineage (NCBI taxonomy): Bacteria > Pseudomonadati > Planctomycetota > Planctomycetia > Pirellulales > Pirellulaceae > Pirellulaceae bacterium. The sequence continues at coordinate 128,647 of JAQWSU010000024.1, forward strand.
AAAGATAGATCTACCCTTTATTGTTGAAACGTCATCGTAAATTGACGAGTTTGGCGATGTTTGCTAACGATTGTTGTCAGGCGACATTAGCTTAGTCTGACGAGGCTGGCCCGACGCCCCATCGAAATTTCAATCGATGAATAAACGATTTTTGTTACGATTTATCAGACGAAGCCATTAGGTAGCTATACGAATCCGGAACAGCCCCTCTCAGCATCGACTTCGGTTTGCCATACGATTAAGGCATCGCGCCTCGATGGTACGACCCATTCGAACATTGCGAAACGGCGTTCCAGTTGCACAAAACACCAAATCCCTCGGGGATGATGGAATATCACGGTCAATGACAACGACTCAACTCAAACTTGTCCAACGATTATTGATTGCGATATTGATTGCGATATTGATTCCCATTTTGTTTGCCGGCATCACCCTTATGTCTGCGCCCTCGGCAAAAGCTGCCGTCCAACAAGAGGAGGATGAACGGGACCGCGAAGAGCTGGACGAAGAGGACGAAGAAGAGGGCTTCGAGGAAGAAAATGGGCAACTCGAAGAACTCTTGGAAATCCGAGAACACCTTGCGTTCGACCTTGAGGAGCTTGAGTCAACGGCGACGAGATTGAAGAAACGCATCGCGATGATCGACGAGTTTGTCGCGACGGTGAAAAAGCGGGTCTCCATTGAAAGACAGGTGGAACAAGCCGAAGACGATGGCAATGTTGCACGGGTGGAAAAACTTGATCTTGAACTCGAACGGCTTGAAATCGAAATTGAGAGTCGGGAGCAGATCATGGAAGCCGAGTATGAACTCTTAGAGATTGAAGAAGGTCTACGGGAAGCACGCGAAGAAGACGATGAAGCACGTATCGAGCTGCTTGAACGATTAAGCGAAGGCTTGCGTGAAGTTCAAAAAATAACCAAAAAACTCATGCCCATCTATTTAAATGGTCCCGAGTCAGCCGAGGGGCCCTTGGAGCAAGAACGCGCCAAGATCCAGACGAAGCTGGAAAAGGTGTTTCGCTCATTTCAAGTTTTAGAGGAATTACGCGAAGCGGAAGAGGAAGCCGATGAAGAACGCATTGACGAGCTCGAGGAGAAGCTTCAGGAATTGCGACGTGGCATTGACGAACGCCAAGAAGATTCGCCGCGGGCAGAGAAGAGTGAAAAGAATGCGTCCGTTGATATTCCCAACCCGATTGTGGTGAACGAGCAAACGCTTGCACCCTATGTTCAATTGGATATCCAACGCGATGTGGCACCCCTGCTGCGCAAGTATTGCGTGGACTGTCATGGGAATGATTCATCTTCCGGCGAACTGAACTTGGAAGCATTACTCACCGAATCGCCTATCGTCAAAAGCCGAGAAAAGTGGATCAACGTGATTGAGCAAACCAAAAATCACGTGATGCCGACGGAAGATGGACTGCAGCCGGATCTGAAGGATCGTAAGACGATTGTTTTGGCGTTGCATCATGCCATTCACAATTTCGACTACAGCGATATTCGCGACCCAGGGTTTGAAGCGACAAGACGTTTAACGCATCGCGAGTACAGCCACACCGTTCGCGACCTTTTTGGAATTGAAATCGATGTTGTTGACCGGTTCCCTGATGATCTGACAGCGACTAGCGGTTTTGATAACAGCGCAAATTCGCTGTTTATTCAACCGTTGCTCATGGAACGATATATCGGGATCGCTGAGTCCGTTGTGATGGCGGCTTTACCGTTAGAAATTGAAAGTGCGGAGCAAAAAGCGACTCGTAAGCGTTTCTTTCACACTCAGCCAAGCTCGCCCGCGGAAGCCAAAAAAGCGGCGACCGAGCTGTTCGGGAAATTTCTATTGCGAGCCTTCCGACGTTTACCAAAACCAGAAGAAGTGCAACGCTATGTCCAGCCGATCGTTGCGGCCGTGCAAAGCGGAACAGACTATGAATCAGCCGTCCGAGCGTCATTGCAAACGGTTTTGATTTCGCCCAGCTTCCTGTTGCTTAGCGAATCGGTGCGAGCGGCAGAATCGGAACCCTATCGAGCCGACGATTGGGAAATCGCAAGTCGCCTTTCCTACTTTTTGTGGGCTTCGATGCCCGATGATGAATTATTCAAATTGGCGGCGGTAGGACGCCTTCGCGATACGGCCGTTTTGAAGCAACAGGTCGCCCGCATGATCGCTGATCCTCGCGCTAACACGTTGGGATCGGTCTTTGCCTCACAATGGTTGGGTTCTCAACACTTGGGCGTTCGTATGAGACTGGATCCGATCGACAATCCATGGTGTACGGAATCGCTGATGGCCGCGATGCGGGATGAAACGTCGATGTTCTTCAACTATCTTGTGCGACAGAACCGACCGATCTCGGAGTTGGTTAACGCCGACTATACCTTTCTCAATCAGGAACTGGCTAAGCTCTACAATATCCGGGGCGTCAAGGGTCCGCAAATGAGATGGGTTAAGCTCGAGGATACCAAACGTCGGGGCGGAATTTTTGGGCAAGGAAGCTTACTGGCTGTGACTTCGGTACCGCATCGTACGAGTCCTGTGAGTCGCGGGCATTGGATCTTGGACAATGTTCTCGGAACACCGCCTCCCCCCCCCCCACCGAATGTGAGCGAATTTCCCGAAGAGATCGAAGAAAACCGGAGTCTTTCTTTCCGTGAAAAACTCGAGCTCCATCGCAGTAAGCCAAACTGTTACGCTTGTCACAGCCAGATGGATCCGCTCGGTTTCAGTTTGGAGCAATACGATTGGTTTGGCCGCTATCGAACGCGTCGTGGTCAACGACGAATTGATCCGACGGGCCGGCTTCCCAACGGCACCGAATTTCAGGGACTGGCCGGCTTGAAGCAAGTGATTGTGGAACAAAGACGTGACGATCTAGTACGTCAAATGTCGCAAAAAATGTTGTCGTACGCACTCGGAAGACAACTAGAATATTACGATGAACCCGCGATTCGCACGATTGTTGCCAAGGTGATGGCTGAAAACGATCAGATGCAAACATTGCTGCAGGAAGTTGTTCTCAGCTACCCATTTCAATACAAGATGAATCGGCCGAATCACGTGGCTACAACGGAGAAACCATGAGTTTTCACAGACCGATCAATCGTCGTACCATGTTGCGCGGCGTTGGCGGAGCAGTCTGCTTACCGTTGCTGGACGTGATGGGATCGCAATCAGCGATGGGTGCGGCGAAAGTCGAGAAGCCGGTCAGGCTATGTTATCTCTATTTCCCCAACGGCGTCGCACACGGTGCCTGGAAGCCAGAAAAAGTTGAATCGGATGGCACGCTGGCGACCTTGAATCGATGGATGAAACCGCTGGAGCCGTTCAAGTCGGACATTGTCATTCCACGAAGAATTTGGACGCCCCGTGGAAATGGTCATGGAGCAGGAACGGCCACTTGGTTGACCGGGCACGGTTACGATGGTCGAAAAATCAACGCGGGTGGTGCGTCAGCCGATCAGATTGCTGCACGAGCTACGGGTAGCAAGATGTTGTTGCCGTCGCTCGAACTTTCCATGCGTGGTGAAGGATTCTTTTCCAACAGTTTGGTCCGTAATACGATTTCGTGGTCCAATCAGTCGACGCCGGTTCCTCGAGAAACGGAACCTCGTGTGGTTTTTGATCGAATGTTTCGTGTTGGCAACAGTGCCTTGTCGGGCCAATCGGTCTTGGACGCAATCTTAGCAGACGCTCGCAGCTTGCGGCACCGGATTAGTACGGATGACCACCGTAAATTGGATGAGTACCTCGAGTCGGTACGCGCCGTTGAACGAAGGATTCAATTCGCGGATCGACAAGCCCAACGCGCGGCAGAAAACCCGGAACTAACGCAGCGTTTGGTTCGGCCCAACGCGGGAATTCCCCAAGACTATCAAGAATACATGCGATTGATGCTCGACATGATTACGCTGGCCTACTGGGCCGATGCAACTCGAGTTTCCTCATTTATGCTTGATCATGGACAAAGCAACCGCTATTTCAATTTCGTTGACGGAGTCCAGGGTACCTGGCACGCTCTATCCCATTGGAAAGATGCATCGGGTGATACGGAAGACGATGACGGTATCACATCATGGGGCTCGCCTGAAGTGAAACGTGATCAATACAACTTGGTCACGGAATGGCACCACCGGCAAATCGCCTATTTTCTCGGCCGCCTAAAACAGATCAAGGAAGCAGACGGCAGCTCGCTGTTGGATAATTCGGCCATCGTCTATGGCTCTAGCCTTGCCGACGGACACGAGCACTCTGCGAAGAACCTTCCGGTTCTTGTGGCCGGTGGTGGCGGTGGTTCGATTCGGTCGGGCCGCGAAATCCGTTTCCGTCGCGACACCAGCATGTCGAAGTTGCATCTGTCGCTGCTTCGTATGGTTGATCCGAAAATCGAAAGGTTCGGTGAAACGCAAGATGCGATGACAGAGCTTAACGGCTGATCGGACAATCGGGCAGCAAGCGGATACGATCGCAATGTGGAACGTATTGGATTTGACAGCTTCCATCCCTACGCCTTAGCTCACTCTTTCTTCAAGATGACGACAGCTGCGGAACACATTGAATTTCCTGTTCCGCTCATGGGGAAAGTATTAACGACATCCCATCCCTCAGCTAAATGCTGGTTCAGCTCGCCGAGGGCGTTCTCG
>JAQWSU010000025.1 GCA_029243025.1 Pirellulaceae bacterium
TTTGCTACACGTTTGCTACACGTTTGCTACACGTTTGCTACACGTTTGCTACACGTTTGCTACACGTTTGCTACACGTTTGCTACACGTTTGCTACACGTTTGCTACACGTTTGCTACACGTTTGCTACACGTTGACGAGCTGTAGACGAACCGATACCAACGCGTCTGCGCTGGAAGGCCGACCCCTTATTTACCTACTTGGATGAATGTGATTGGAAAAAGTGAGGCCCGCGGTTCGCTTGGTTATCCTTGCAGACATCGTTATCCTTGCAGACATCGAATGCGAAAGCAGTAGAATCGTGTTATTATAGAGCTATCATCTTGCCGGGCTTTCGGTCGTGATTTATCAAGATGAGACGCTTACATTTTCAGCGATCCATGGTACACGGGCCACCGCAAATACTGATTTCTCAGGAAGCTAAAAATGCTTCAGTTCGAAAAGGTTTGGACAGGATGTCGCTCTCAGATAGGGCGTGCCTTATTGTCATCGTGTTTGCTGGTCATCCTGCCAGCCTCGCTTGTCGCGCAGCGTTCTGCTGACGAAGTGGTTGATTTCAATGATGATGTACGTCCGATTCTGCAAGAACGTTGTTTTCGTTGTCACGGTCCGGATGCCGCGACCCGTGAAGCCGGACTGCGGTTGGATCAGCGGGAGGGAGCTCTAGCGGAATTGGAGAGCGGTTTGCGTGCGATCGTCCCTGCCGACCTGAACAACAGCGAGTTGTTGTCACGCATTAGTTCGCTCGATGAAGATTTACGGATGCCTCCCGAAGGAAGCGGCGAATCTTTAGCGGATTCGGAGATTGCTATTCTTCGGCAGTGGATCGAACAGGGTGCGAGCTATCAACAGCATTGGGCGTTTGTTGCTCCGCAAGTCCATCGACCGGTGACGAAATCCGGACGCCCCGCCTGGGGTAATAATGCGATTGACCGTTTCGTTTTTGACGGCCTTCGTGAACGTGGCCTCGTTCCTGCCGAGCGAGCCGATCGATATACGCTCGTGCGACGCCTCTCGCTCGACTTAACGGGATTACCACCAACGATCGAAGAGGTTGACCATTTCGTTTTCGATCAACAGCCAGATGCTTACGCGCGATTGGTTGATCGTTTGTTGCAATCGCCAGCATTCGGGGAACGATGGGCCCGCGTTTGGCTCGACATAGCGCGTTACGCAGATTCAGCCGGTTACGCCGCGGATCCTCCCCGGGTGATTTGGCGTTATCGTGATTGGGTGATTGATGCGCTAAATCGCAACTTGCCGTTCGACGAGTTTTCGGTTCAGCAGCTAGCGGGGGACCTGTTGCCGAATTCAACAGATGAACAGCTATTGGCGACAGCGTTTCACCGAAACACAATGACCAATAGCGAAGGAGGCACCGATGATGAGGAGTTTCGGTCTGCAGCGGTTGTTGACCGCGTCAATACAACGATGCAAGTCTGGATGGGACTGACGATGGGCTGTGCTCAGTGCCATTCGCATAAGTACGATCCGATTTCTCAGGAAGAGTATTTTCAGTTTTATGCTGTCTTCAACAACACAGCAGATGCGGACCGGGCCGATGAGTCTCCAGGCCTGCGGGAGTACACTGCGGAAGAGAATCGGCTGCGAAAGACGTTGCAATCTGAGATCACAGGTTTGAAGACAAAGCTAGAGCAGTTGCAGCAAGAGCAGATAGATCGTCAGGCGACAACTCCGGATTCGCTGCAAGCCCGATTCGTGAGAATCGAATCGTTACAGGACAAAGCATTTCTTTCCTTGGCAGAAGTTCAAGTACTTGTCGGTGATCGCAATGTCGCCACATCAGGAACTGCGCAGCAGAGTTCAGTGGCTTACGACGGTCCGGCCAAGTTTGCCATCGACGGTGAGACCAACGGGGATTTTAACCTGAAATCGACGACACACACGGCGGCTGAAGATCGGCCCTGGTGGGAGGTCGATCTCAAGGTGGGTCACATGGTCGATGCAATCGCAGTCTGGAATCGGACCGACGGAGATTCCTCCAAACGTCTAAAACAGTTCCGCGTTGTTGCCTTGAATGAGGATCGGCAAGCCATCTTTGTAAAGGTGTTCGATCAAATTCCAATGCCCAGCGTGCGGGTTGAATTGCCCCAGCAGGTGGAGCTGCTTTCAGCGAAACAACTCGAAGCAATAGCTCAATACCGTCAGGCGAATCAAGGTGAGCTTTCGGTGTTAAGAGCAGAAATCGCAACTCGCGAAAAGCAGCTGCAGGGGATCAAAGGCGTGTTGACGCCGATCATGCGAGAGTTGCCGCGAGATAAAAGGCGAACGACGCATGTGCAAATTCGGGGGAACTTTTTGATTCAGGGCGCGAAAGTCGAGGCAGGGGTTCCTGCCTCGTTTCACCCGTTACCGGCCGACGTGGAGCCCAATCGACTCGAGGTGACTCGCTGGCTCGTGTCGGCGGATAATCCGCTGACTGCCCGAGTGGCCGTAAATCGTTGTTGGGAGCAACTGTTCGGAATAGGCCTGGTGGAAACGAGTGAAGATTTCGGTACGCAGGGTGAACTTCCATCTCATCCGCGGCTTCTTGATACGTTGGCGGTTCGTTATGTGGACCGCGGTTGGGATACCAAGTGGTTGTTGCGAGAAATCGTGATGTCGGCAACTTACCAGCAAGCGTCGGGGGTGACAGAACAGAAACTAGCGATTGACCCCTCAAATCGGCTGCTCTCACGAGGGGCAAGTTTTCGTTTGTCGGCGGAAATGATTCGGGATCAAGCACTCGCCATTGCTGGCCAACTTAGTCGGAAAATGATGGGGCCCTCCGTACGACCTCCAAGGCCTGCGCTTGGTCTGCGAGCCGCCTTTGGTGGCTCGACGGATTGGCAGCCCAGCGCGGGCGAAGATCGTTTTCGGCGCGGCATCTACACCCGATGGCGCAGGACTACCCCCTACCCTTCTATGACTACTTTTGATGCACCGAGTCGAGAGGTGTGTACGATCCGTCGTGTTCGCACTAACACTCCGTTGCAAGCGCTTGTGACACTCAATGATCCGGTTTTTATCGAAGCTGCGAAGGGATTGGCGAGTCGAATGGTATCCGAACCCGACCGGTCGGTGGAAGATCGGATCGCCCACGGTTTTCGGCTCTGCGTGGCGCGGCCACCTGCCAGGCTTGAAGTGGCTCGGTTAGCCGAGCTATACGGTAGGGTGCGAAATCAGTATGCACAGCAGCCCGAGAACGCGAAACATCTGGCGTTTGAGCCATTGGGGCCGATTGGGATGACAACACCCGACCTTGCCGCTTGGACGGTGCTGGCCAATGTTTTATTGAATTTGGATGAACTTCTTGCAAAGAAGTAACCAACGGTGATCGAAATGAATACGCTTCATGAACAGGCATTACGGCAAACGCGTCGACATTTTTTTCGCGATTGTCAGTTGGGGCTCGGCAGCATTGCGCTGAGTACTTTACTGGCTTCGGAATCGAACGCTGATCAAGAACGGCCGCTCGCCGCGCGGACGCCACACCATCCCGCCAAGGCAAGAAATGTAATCTACCTGCATATGGCAGGTTCGCCGCCCCATCTGGATCTCTTTGACTACAAACCGGAATTGGTCAAACGGACGGGAGAAAATTGCCCTGCTGAATATTTTCAGGGGAAACGGTTTGCTTTCACGAGTGCCGCTCCGAAATTGTTGGGGACTCCGCGCAAGTTTGGTCAACATGGCGAAGGTGGCTTATGGCTGTCTGACGCGCTGCCGAATTTATCCAACGTTGCAGATGAGTTGTGCGTTATTCGTTCGATGAATACGGACCAATTTAATCACGCACCCGCACAGTTGATGCTCTATACGGGCTCGCCGCGAATGGGGCGTCCTTCTTTGGGATCTTGGGTCACCTATGGCCTGGGCTCGGAAAATCAGAATTTGCCTGGCTTTGTCGTCCTGGTGTCGAGTGGTTCAAATCCGAGTGCGGGTAAAAGCGTTTGGGGTAGCGGATTTCTGCCATCCGTATTTCAGGGAGTCCAATGTCGAACGCAAGGAGATCCTGTACTCTTCGTTTCGAATCCTGAGGGAATGGATCGAAATCTGCGACGAATGAGTCTTGATGCCTTGCGTGATCTAAACCAAATCCAGATGGCAGAAGGCGGTGACCCTGAAACACGTACTCGGATTGCGCAGTACGAGTTAGCTTATCGCATGCAAGCATCGGTACCTGAAGTGATGGATATTTCACGTGAGACAGAGGCAACGAAGAAGGCCTACGGAGCTGTGCCTGGTGAGTCTAGTTTTGCAAATAATTGTCTACTAGCCCGAAGATTGGTCGAGCAAGGTGTAAGATTTGTGCAGCTATTTGATTGGGGATGGGACTTCCACGGAACCAATCCAAAGGAAGATATACGAGATGGGCTCACCAAGAAATGCAGTACGATGGACCAACCTGTGGCAGCCCTAATCCAGGATTTGAAGGAACGAGGGCTACTGAATGAGACGTTAGTCGTTCTAAGCGGTGAATTTGGAAGGACGCCATTTCGCGAAGGACGAACAAGTAAGGGGAGTATTCTTGGGCGAGATCATTTTCCGGATTGTTATTCAATGTTTCTTGCCGGCGGCGGAATTCGCGGGGGGCATACGCACGGCGCATCGGACGAGCTTGGTTTTCGTCCAGTGGAGGACAAGGTGCATGTGCACGATCTGCAAGCCACGATTCTCCATCAATTAGGTTTTGACCATGAACGCCTCGTTTATCGGTATCAGGGCCGAGATTTTCGCCTGACGGATGTCCACGGTGAGGTGGTCCGAGACATTTTGACATAGTCGCAATCGCTGCCCGGTGGTCAGTCTTGCTGAAGAGGTTCGGCTGCCATTTCGGCCGCGACTCATTGAGTGGGGCCACGAATGCCGTAAAGGACTCCACCGTCGAGATCGATTGGATGCCCGGATGGTAATCGAGTAGCTGCGCCCTGGTCGGCATTCGGGATCTGCCACAGCAGTTTTTCATCACCGCCTGCAAGCAGACTTATATTGATGATCCGCTGATCACGTAGATCCATGAAACCATACCAGTTAAGCGTAACCTGATGTTCCCAGTTGTGGCCGCTGGCCAATTTGAGGTTGTTTCCCAAACGGCCCGACGCATGCGATCCCCCTTCGATTTGAATGCGCATGACAGTTTTATCTTCATGAGGAATTTCTTCTCCGAAGAAATTCCATTGTTGTGCGTCACTTTTTGAGCCGGGAACCTGGCCCGTCGGATCTACGTCAAGCATGCCGAGATAGGTTCGACTGACGATCCGTTGGCTGAGCGAATCAGGTAGTCGGAATCGTTGTCCTGCTGCGGACTTGGCGGCGAGGGCTAAATCGGATTGCAGCTGAGGCTGGATTTCGAGTCGCGCCTCCATGTAATGTTCTTGAAGCGTGGTGTCGGCAATGGGGTTTCCTTGATTGTCTAATGCTCGGCCAATAATCCTTGCGATGAAGTCATCGCCGGTGCCCTTTAAGACGCCTGTGCACTGTTCTCCGATTGGATGCTGTTGTGGCACGCGAAGGGAGATGAGTGAATCTTTTGCCGTCGCTAATGGGACGCTCGGAAATCGTCTGTATCGTTCTGCTGGAACAGCCTGCTCAGCGTCAGGGAACTGTTGGTAACGTTCCTGCACATGCTGAAAGAACTGCAGGATACTGTCGCTGTTGTCGAAAGCGATCGTCCAGGCTAAAACCTTGCCGGCAGAGTTCACCGAGCAGATACCCTGAGCAGCGACTTTTGAGCGGCTGATTTCAGCAAGTAAAGCGCCCTCAATTCCCTGGGGGGGATTGTTGACGGTCTGGGCCTTCAAGGCGACAGGGATGAAATCTTGTTGGATGCGTTCAATTACGTTTGGATTCGAAAAAACCACCTCACGGGCGGCAGCCGCGAACACTCAGCATCGTTCGTCATCGATTGGGCGATCAATAAATACCCAAAGAATGACCGGTTTGTTTTGCAATCGCGATTCTTTTAATCCGTCCAGTAAACAACTCTTCCAGGGAATCTTTCTCCAAGCAACGTCGTTTTGCTTCATTTGTGCGATGCGGCGGTCGACACTTGCCGGCGACGCTTTTTCAATTTTTGTCCCCGGGCGATCGCTGGGTTCGTTGGCTGGGGAGAATACGCTCTGTGGCGCTGGACCGTTCTTCGTCGATTTCTTATGCTCGACGGCCATCAAAATTGGTTGTAATTTCAGCTTGATCACTTCGAGCAAGCTTTTCGCCTCCCCAAGACGATCTGACTGGATCAGATTGGAGACCTGTTGGAGCTTTGCCTGTAATTTGGGGAAATGGCGGCCTGCTCGGCTCAAATTAGTAAGCGTCGACCCGATCTGCGTCAACTGGTCGGATAGTCGTTGCTTGGTTGACTGGGCATCGTAGCTCGTCTTGAGGGTAAAAGCCTTTTTGCGCTGTTCGGCAGTCAATTGATTTCGCAAGCGGATCATTACCTGCAGACGCAATTGCTTTTCTGATTTTTCAATCGCAAGGATTGCGTCTAGCTGATTCAAAACCGCCTCTTCGTTGACAACATCCGCCTTCAGGAGTTGAGCCATTTTTCGAGATGCGGCCTCGGAATTTTGTGCATGCATCCGAAAGTCGGAACCTGCCTGTTCAAGTTGCGTCTTAATCGCATTGAGCTGGGAGGCCGTCAAATCAAGTTGCTGCTTGTGTTGTATCAGCAGGTCAGGCGGAAGAAAAAAACGTTCGATCTTTTCCTGGCCCCCCGATCGGCTCACAGCGAGGCCCAATACAAAGGTGGCCAGTGTGATGCAAAGAAGGTGTCTGTCACAAGCCATGAGAATCTTCCTTCGAATGTTTGGTCCACAGTAGATGGGGCAAGTTTTGATTGCCAATTCCATCTTTCGAACACGTCGATTGCAACTGCAGTTGACGACAGATCGTGAAAGCAAGAAGTCCGCGTGGGAGGGTGTTTGGGTGCACTCATTGTCGGCTAATAAGCGGTTCGAATTGTTCGGTTCGCTTGGTAGCTCGGGATAGCCTTATTTTCGTTTCTATTATCCTGTCTGCGACGGCCGGTACAAGGACAAGGTTGGGAGAAATCACCCGTCTGCTCCCATGCTGTTGTTTGCGATTGGATGGTCCAGCGGTGGCAAACTTGTGTGTGTAATTCTCTGGCACAAAAGGTAATTCATCGAAAATTTACGACAGGCCGTAGCCGTTGGATTGGGGCGATTGCTGGCGTAGATGAAGAAATAGCGCGAGTTGTGGGATCGACAGATGATGCTCCTAACTCACCTCACAGGTCACTTTGACGACTTTAGTAGCCACCATCCAACCGGGACGTATTTCGTGATAGGTGACGACTCAACTCGGTTGGTCACGAATGACGTTAATGAAAAGATTCACCAATCGCTCGGAACGAAAAACAGGGGCTCCAAGCTGGTGAGAGATTAGCTTGGATGGGCTCAAAGCGGACATTTTGCCAAGCCAAGCAACAGTGCCATGGCAACGGCGCCTAGTTGCGATAGGGCCCTAAGGCGGGTGCTGACTCAAACCAATCGTCTGGGCGAGATCGTAGCCGTTTGTCGTAATTGTTTCGCATGCGAGTTTCCCAACTAGCCGGAATAGCCGAAGCTTCGGGCTCGCGACCTTGATCATCGATCTCGTTCATCCAATTGACGAGCTGCGCTTTGAGCCTGTTTTTGGTTTCCGTGTGCTGGGGAGAATCTGCAAGGTTGTTGATTTCCCAAGGATCGGCGCGCAAGTCGTAGAGCTCTTCGGTGGGACGCTGGCTTGCCATGAGTGCGGTTGGTGGCCCTTCTAGTTGTCCCTTGGAATCGAGGCTTCGCAATAATCCAATAATGGGATAACTTGCCTCTTTGTATCGGTTGAGCTGCAAGAATGGCCGCTCCGGATATCGGTTCAACAGATAGCGGTATTGTTTGTCGCGCACGGTGCGGATGTGAAGGACCGTTTCGTCGCCTCGGTCGCGACCGCCAAATAAATAGTCGCGGGGAGAAGCTCGATGAGGCCCTAGAAACGGTTGGCCTTGCATTTTCGGGGGCGTTTCAATCCCAGCCATAGCAAGGCTCGTGGCGCTGACGTCAATCGATGCAACTAAATCGTTAGACACGAGCCCTGCCTCATAGCCCGCTGGCATGGGAAGCTGTGGATTGTTCGGTGGCCAGAAGATGATCAGCGGAACATGCATTCCACTGTCGTAGGGCCACTGCTTGCCGCGTGGCATAGCTCGCCCGTGGTCGCCCATGAAAACGACCACCGTATTTTCGGCCAAGCCGTCCTGCTGTAACAGCTCCAAGACGAAGCCAACCTTGTCGTCGAGCGCCATGATTGCGTTCAGGTATTGTGCCCAGACTGCACGCGTCACGGCATGGTCTGGATAATAGGGTGGTATCTCAACCTTCTCGGGGTCTGCCAATTTGGCGATGTGCCGATGGGCTTGATTCCACGAACGCCCACGATGAGTTTCTGGGAAGTTTACTTGGGCGTAAAACGGTTGGTTGTCCTTCAATTGACTCCACTGTTTGAAGTCAAACGGTTGCTTGCCCTTGTCGTATGTGAAATTCCAGTCGGTTTTACCCGTTCCGCGATAAAACTGTTTTGTCTTGGCGTCACCGGTTAATTCAGTGATGTTCGCTGTGGAATAGCCCGCATCACGGAACCAATCCGTTAAGACACGGACACCTTTTGGCAGAGGGTTCGAGCCATCTCGATGGGATCGATGGTTTTGTGCATCGATGGCCATCGCATACATGCCGGTCATGAACGACGAGCGACTGGTCGAACAGACCGGAGTAACAGTGAAAGCGTTGCGGAACAGCATCCCCTGGTCAGCAAGCTGATCGAGATGTGGCGTATGGACTTGCTCCGTGCCGTAGCATCCAAGTTCCGGCCCGATGTCCTCTGCCAGAATCCAAAGAATATTAGGTTGTCCCGAGGCGGTGGCCAGCAGGGGTGTTCCACAAGCGAGCAGTCCGATGAGAATTCGCAGCATGTCTGCTTGCGCAGGACTCGGCGAGAAGACCTGCCTTCTTTCTTGGCAAGATTAATGGGTGAGCCGTTTGGCGGTTAACCCTCGTTGTGATCGTCGTTGTGATCGTCGTTGTGATCGTCGTCGTGATCCTCCTCGTGATCCTCCTCGTGATCGTCGTCGTGATCGTCGTCGTCGTCGTGATGGCGTCCATGATCCTCGTCGTGATCCCGCTCTCGACCCAAGAAATGCTGTTCGAAATTTTCAAGCTGTCGGTTGATGTGCCGCTCCAGTTCTTCCCCGCGACGATCCGTGTGTTCCCGTAATTCGTCCAGGCCACGATGAGCATCGTCGACGACGTGGGAAAGTCTCTCGGAATGTGTCAGTCTTTCGTGCAAGTGATGAACGGCCGCTTGTAATTCTTGCACAGTACGCGTTAACTCATCGACTTGTCGTTGCTGGGCAGGTGCTTGTACGGGGCGACGATTTTGCTGTCCACGAAAGCCGCGGTTTTGAACGCCACTGGGTCGTCGATCCGGTTGGCTTCGCCGCATCCGTCGTCCTTGAAGTCGTTGCTCAAGGCGATTCGCCTCGGACTCAAGACCGGCCATCTTCAGGTGTTGAATGGCTTGTCGGAGATGATCAGTTGCGCCATTGTTTTTGTCGGAGTGATCGGAGTTGCGGTGCTGTTGGTTGTCACGATGTCGATCTGAATTGGAATGGTTTTGTGATTGCTTATTGGGGCCATTCTGAGCAATGACTGCTTCGGCGCTAACGCCGAAGAGTAGGCATGAAACCGCGAGGATTAGGCATCGGAATGCCGAAGGACCATGAGCGATGGTTTGCATGAAAAAAACCTCTTTTTTTGAACCTGTTTAAACGAAAGGAAAGTGCAGCCTAGCGACCCGCGGGGCGAAAGTCTCGGGATCCACATGATTCGATGGAGCACCAATGGTTCTCAAGTGTAACGCACTCGCTAAGGTGATTCAGCGGGTCTGGCCGAAAAACATGGTTGGATCCCCAGGCACTTGGTAGACTACTTTCGGTGGAAAAACGGTGATAAGCGGGAAATTCCCACGCCCGAATTAAGTGGTCTTTACAAATTGCGTGATGAGGAAGTGCGATGGCAGAACTTGCCCCTGTTTCTTTTGGGTTGCGTCTTGTGATTCCTGCTGTCTTTTTCCTTAGTGGGTTGAATGCCTGTACCCTTCGGGCTGCAGAACGCCCGAACATTCTTTTTATTTTCGCCGATGATCAGTGCTATCAAACGATTGGTGAAATTGTCGGTGACGAGATCGAAACGCCGAATCTAGATCGATTGGTCCGGCAAGGACTGACCTTCACCCGTACTTACAACATGGGTTCTTGGAGCGGAGCAGTCTGCGTAGCAAGTCGGACCATGTTAAACACGGGTCGATATCTGTGGCATGCTAATCGCATTTATAACGAGACTGAGCAAGAGCGCAAGGCTGGAAGATTCTGGTCGGAATACCTTCGCGCGGGCGGCTATGATACTTACATGACAGGAAAGTGGCATGTAAAGGCGAATGCGCAGGAAGCGTTTGACGTTACGGCGCACGTCCGCGGTGGAATGCCGGCTCAAACTCCAACCGGATACAACCGGCCCCTACCCGATCAAGCAGATCCGTGGCGACCTTGGGATCAGAGTTTTGGCGGTTTTTGGCAAGGTGGCAAACACTGGAGTGAAGTAGTCGGTGACAACGCAGTCAGCTTTCTTTCGCAGGCATCCACCGATAATGATCCGTTTTTCATGTACATCGCATTTAATGCTCCCCATGATCCACGGCAATCGCCCCAGGAATTCGTCGATCGTTATCCGGTGAACGAGATGAAGCTACCGGTGAACTTCCTTACGTATTATCCCTTTAAGGAGTTGATTGGATGCGGGGAGAAGTTGCGCGATGAGCGACTGGGGCCCTTCCCGCGTACGCCTGAAGCCGTGCAAGTGCATCGGCAAGAATATTACGCGATCATTACCCACATGGACGAACAGATTGGGCGGATCCTTGCCGCGCTGCAGGAGTCGGGCAAAGCAGAAAACACGTATGTCTTTTTCACGGCGGATCACGGTCTGGCCGTTGGTCAGCACGGGCTATTTGGCAAGCAAAACATGTACGATCATAGCGTGCGAGTTCCCTTCATGGTCAACGGACCAGGCATCAAGGCCGGACAACGATGTGACGCGCCGATCTATTTGCAAGACGTGATGCCAACGACTTTGGAGTTGGCTGGGATCGAAAAACCCGAACATGTGCAATTTGATACATTGATGCCGATCATCCGAGGCGAAGAGCGAACTTCCGGCTACGACGCGATGTATGGTGCCTATCTGATGTTGCAACGAATGGTGACGATGGATGACTATAAATTAATTCTGTATCCCAAGGCGAAAGTGGTGAGGCTCTTTAACCTCCGGACCGATCCACATGAAATGGACGATCTTGCAAGTGACCCGCGTCAGCTTGATCGCATGAAACGCATGTTCGCCCGTTTTCTTGAGCTGCAAAAGGAAACGGGTGATCAACTGAACATTGGGAGTGTGTTTCCACAGCTGGGTTCGTAGTTGGGGCGAGTCAGCGTATGCCAGCCTGCCAATCGTCGTAATCTTTCTGAATGATGGCGATTGCCTCGTCGATCTGACTAACGCAGGTCGGGATCTGCATGTCTTGGGGGTTCGCGTACCCTGGAGGAGCTTGCACCATGTGCTTGTCGGCCCAGCCGACTAGCTCTTCCCACATGTCTCCCACGAGCACGAGAGGCGTGCCATAAAGTTTCCGGACTTGCAAAAGCTGCCAAATCATCATTAGCTCCAGCGTGGTGCCGATTCCACCACCTACCACCACGAAGCCATGAGAGCGTAAGACAAAGTGATGGAGTCGGGAGAAAAAGGTCTTGTGTTCGTACACGCGACCGACAAAGGGGTTGGCCGCCTGCTCAAATTCCAAGTCGACACGGATCCCAATCGATCTTTCTGGATTGTCAGGTGCGCCGGTCGTGGCGCCTTCATTGGCGGCCTGCATCAATCCGGGCCCGCCGCCGGTGACAATATGGCAGCCCATACGCACTAGATTTTCTGCAAGACGACGGATATTTGCGTATTCTTCGGAGTCGGGTTGCACGCGAGCTGAGCCAAAGATTGAGACGTGATAATCAGGTGTGTGTTTCGGGCGTAGGCGACTGAGGTTGTCGACAACATCCCACAGACGCAGGACAGAATCGTAGAGGACTGTCTTCGCTTGGTCGTAATCTTCCGGTTCGAGGAAAACGAGATTGCGTTCGGGCGACGGTTTATCTTGGTCGGGGTGATTTTTTGTCATGATCGAATAAGTCTGAGGAGGCTTGAGGAATTCGCAAACGTCACCGATGAATTAGGCCTAGTTGGACGATGACGATTTGTCGCAAAGGGGCGAGATTGAAAGCCAATCGGTCATGATAGGGAAAGGGTTCTTGCGACACCTTAGGGTGAATTGTCGTTTGCCGAGTAAAGATTTGAGAGTTTGACCATTAGGCTTTCAAGCGCTAGATAGTATTGGTCGATGTCTAGAACGGCTTTCTTTTGCCGCAGGGATTCGATTTGTCTTTCAAGGTCATCCCGTTCGGCAAGGGAGTCAGCTGATAAGGACTTATGTTCCGGAAATTGATATAGGACGATTTGATGTGCCTGTAGCCCATCGAGTGCAGAACCATCGCGAGCTGCTTTTTCTGCGCGGATTCCGCGAAAAAATGTGCGCGGAGTGCCGAGACCGTCGCCATTATCGTCAATCAGACTGTGTTCGGTTGCAAGTCTGGATTCTTCCTCGTAGAAGCGTGCAACTCGATTGGATGCAAAGAGAAATGATTCCAACAATGAAATGGCATTATCGTGGTCTAGATCGGCCGTGACATCGGTCAATGACAATGAGAAAAAGTCGCCGAATCGCGAGAAGTTTTGTTCTGCGCTGCTACGCGTCGCAGTGATGATTGTTCGGTGGTCGCCAGTCAGTTGACGCAGAAACGCGGCGCTTGACGAGGAACATTGAATCACGGCAACTTGTCGTGATGAGTCGCCGATCCATTGTGCCAGTTCGTTGGCTGAGACGTCCGGTCCTCGTAGGTTGAATTTCGCAACACCTTGCGCGTGCGTTCCATGTCCAAGCATGACTAGGATCAAGGGAGAGGAGGATGGGCCCAATTGGGACTTGAGTGTTGTCTGGAGTTGTTGCCGATCGTCGTTGTCGGCCTTGTTGTCGCGACCGATGACGGTAGTTTCTGCCTTGATCGCTTCGCCCAGGTTTTTCCAGCGAGCTGCCCAGAGCTGGAACTGCGTGTCGTACTCCGGTAGACCTCCGGCACCAATCACGATCACGATCGATGGGCGTGACTCATTGGACGCGATTGCGGGTGTTGCAAGAAAAGCTCCGCTGGCGATTCCCCACATGATAAGCAAGGTGGTTTTCATGCGAGCCCTTTCCAGCGACGCAAGCCCCAT
Source organism: Pirellulaceae bacterium (assembly GCA_029243025.1). NCBI lineage: Bacteria > Pseudomonadati > Planctomycetota > Planctomycetia > Pirellulales > Pirellulaceae > Pirellulaceae bacterium. The sequence goes on from JAQWSU010000025.1 coordinate 13,436, forward strand.
TCTGTACACAAACAGAGTATGGCTAGGCCGAAAATAAACGGTTGATGCCAAAGTGGATAAACCCAAGGTTCGGTGACCGGTACTTTCCGTCGTGAGAGGCTTTTAACAAAGCGCTCTAATTGTTTAGGACGGATCACTTCACCCCCGGTGTCATTGGCAATCTGTTCAAGCTGTTCGAGGTTAGGTTGAATGCGGGAAAATTCGCGCACGGATGTTTCAGTGCTCCATCCCCCGACTCGTTTTGCGATGGGGCTGCCGTCGGGCGCTTCGACCTCGGCGGTCACCCGATATCCTCCGCTTTGGGCTGGCCAATATCGGCTGGTGTAGAGTCCCGGTCGTGACGGATCTGCCTCTGCATCCAGCTGGAATTTGTTGTTATTGGGTTCTTCGATGGTTAGTTTGACGGTGGCGCCGTCTTCGGCTGCGAATTCTTCGTCCCGAACCGTTGTGTTCAACGTGATACTTTCCCCATCGTCCGAAGCTACCGCTTCGAGTTCAACTCGACGAGGACCGTCGGCCGTAAGCCACCGCATGGTCTGGCGCCAAAAAACTGCCAAGTCGTCCGGATCGCTTTCCTTGCGTTGCATGGACCAACGCCAAAAATCGCCAATCAATGCAGATGCTGTCCGGCCTTTTCCGAACCGTTGCGTCGCGATTGCAGGCGCCGGATCGCCCGTTTGATTGCTGGCGGTTGCGATCACGGAAGCTCCTGGTTTTGCCTTGCCACTCGGATTCAGCGTGAGGAACTCGGGCATCGACTCCAGACGCTTTTCTTCTTCACGCTCTGTCGCTCGCAACCGAATCCAAGGTTCGAGCCAGCCCTCTCGAGTCAGGTTGAGTGAAACCGATTCCTCGGTGCGACGCGATTTGGGGGCGAGGTAGACGGGCAGTAATTCCTCCAAGGGTGTTCGTTGATAGTTGCCCAAGTGGAATGATGAAGGTCCACCAAGCATCAGCAGGCCTCCACCTCGTTGACTAACGTAGCGTCGAATCAACAGTAACTGATCGGGGGAAAAAAAGCTTGATTCCAGGTCGTCGATCACCAGTGCATGATAGGCGAAGAGCTCTTCTGCCGATTGCGGAAAACCATCCCGGAGTTCGCTTTCATCTTCGATACCCAGTCGTACCATGACCGGCTGATTGTAAGTTTCCGCGTCTTCCGCATCTCGATTGTCAAAACCTTCAAACAGTCGATTTGTGTCACCCGTTCCTTGGGTGTCTCGAAAGGCAAACTTGGGTTCCTTGTTGGCGATGCGGAGCAGGCCGACTAAGCTGATTTCGTCATCTTCTTGAAGTGCTCGTCGCAGGAATTTGAATTCCCAGTTGGGCCGACCGCTCACATACAAGACCCGATACGGACCGCCTCCGCGGTTTATCATGATGGTGCGAGTATTGTTTTTAACGGTCGCTTCCAGTTTTGAGGGAGCTTGAAGTTTCCGCTCTCGCTCACTTTCCGCGAATACATTTAATTTGTAAAACGTCAAGCCGGATTCGTCTGGCCGGAAACGGAAGCGAACCGTGTTGTCCGATTGATCAGCTGCCAAGTCAAACGACTGCTCTTCGAGAACCTGGCCATTAGGAGTCAATAATTCCACCGTTGCACGCGTGCGACCGTGACCTTCGCTGGCAACTTTTGCAGTGACGGTTGTCGGTGACGTCTCAAAATTTGTCTGGCTTATTTGTACGTCTTCGATACGAATGTCAGCTGCGACTGGTGCATCGGATTCGATCACTGGGAAAATAGGGAAAGTGATTTCCGAGCAATCAATCGGCGTCGCCTCTGTGGCATTCCCGTCGCTAATGAGGATGGCGCCTGCGATAGGGCGACCAAGGAAACGTTCCTGGAGAGATTGCAGGGCCCGTCCGAGTCGACTGCTATTTCCCTGAAACTCTAAAGGAGTTTGCGGGTCGAGCCGACGGAGTTGCCGATCGAACGCGTAGCTGCGAAGATCAAAATCCTGCTCGAGTCGTGTCCGCCAAGCCTGATTCTGGTCGGCCAGCCAGCGGTTGATAAGGTCGTCCTCTGGGATGCCGCGTTTATCGATCAACATGCTCTCGCTGTCGTCGATCAATAGAGCAATAACATTCGCTTGAGGGCGTGGTCGAGTTCCGCTTACAAGTGGCTCGAGCAGACATAAGGAAATGGCAAGAATAGCGATAATTTTGAGACCCGCAGCAACAGCTCGTACGGTACCATGAGCGGCAGCGCGATAATACGACCAGACCACCACAGCGATCAAGATCACTGCAATCGAAGCGGTGGGTAGAATCCAATCAGGTGATCCCCAGACGATGTGCGTCATTCTGTCACGCCCCCACCGATGGATTCGTAATAACGTTGGACGCGATCTTCAAAGGTTTGTGGCACAGCATCTCTATCAATGGGAACAAGCTGCTCGCGTTTTCCCGAGCGTCGAAGCAACTCTTCGGTGACTTCTTGTTTAAGTTCGCTAAGCGGGTTTGCGAGCATCTCCTGAACGAGCGGCCAATGTGGTTCTTTGGAATGGCGTTTGAAATCTAGACGAAACCCTCTTGCGCGATCTCGGATCTGTGCAGCGCGGGACGATAAATCAGGATCATCGAGTATTTCCTCAATGTCCCTAAGTCGATCGGACCATTCACGGAATTCATCGCCGGTAAGTGGTCCACCACCCGAACTTTCATTTATGGAATCCAGTAGGCCACCGCCGTCGAGTTGCCTGGATTGATTGGGGCTACCCGGTTGTTGTTGACCCGGTTGTTGTTGACCCGGTTGTTGTTGACCCGGTTGTTGTTGACCCGGTTGTTGTTGACCCGGTTGCTGTTGACCCGGTTGTTGTTGACCCGGTTGTTGTTGACCCGATTGCTGTTGACCCGGTTGTTGTTGACCCGGTTGTTGTTGACCCGGTTGTTGTTGACCCGGTTGCTGTTGGCCCGGTTCTTGTTGGCCCGGTTGCTGTTGGCCCGGTTGCTGTTGACCCGGTTGTTGTTGGCCCGGTTCTTGTTGGCCCGGTTGCTGTTGGCCCGGTTGCTGTTGGCCCGGTTGCTGTTGGCCCGGTTGCTGTTGACCCGGTTGTTGTTGACCCGGTTGCTGTTGACCCGGTTGCTGTTGACCCGGTTGCTGTTGACCCGGTTGCTGTTGACCCGGTTGCTGTTGACCCGGGCTGTTTTGTTGCAGTTCGTTATCAAGTTGCCGCATCAATTCCGCAAGCTCTGCGTTTGCCATGCGCAGTGATTCGATTTCACTTCCTAAGACGCTTTCGGCAGACTCCTCGATGTTTTCACGAAGGCTCTGGATGGCGTTTGCGGCCTCTTTCTCGAGTTGTTGAGCTTGATCACGCAGTCCTTGATCTAGAAGCTCACTTGCAGACTGTAGGTTTTGCCCCGCGCGACTTCGCGATGCATCGCGAAAGGTGTCGTAAAGTTGTTGTGCGAGTAGTGGTTCAGCATCCTCCGCTTCGGTAACAGTTTGTTCAACGTCGTCTAAGAGGTTTTCCAGATCTCGCTTTTGTTGTTGTAGGGCATCGCGTATCGCGTCGCTGTCGTTGGAACGCCGCAGTCCAGGTTGCGGCGCGTTGCTGGTTTCATTTAACTGATCCGACAACTCCTGTTGCCGTTCATCGATCGTTCTGGCCTGCTGCCGCATATTACGCATTTCTTCGGTAAATTGCTGCGCGGCTTGTTCGCGTAATTCATCCCTTATTTGCTCGAACTCACGCTCGGCTCGCGTACCAGCAGTGAGTGCCTCAGGGATGTCTCCCTCTTGCAGAGCTTCCGAACTTTGTTGTAGTTGATCTCGTGATTGTTCTAACTGTTGACGAGTTGCTTCCAGATTCGATTGATCTTCGGCTTCTTCCAGACGTTCATTCAGTTCGTCGGAGTCTCGCAGCAGTTCCTGTTGCTGTTCCCGTAAACGTTTGAGCTGACGTTCAAACTTTTCTCGTTCTGTCGGGGAGGCTTCTTCCTCCAAGGCTGTCTGTAATTCCTTAAGCTGTTTGTTAATATCGGCTTGGCGACGGGCGAGGTCTCGCAGACGGCTAATAATTTGTCGAACGTCTCGTTGCGCGTCTGAATCTTGTTGTTGTTGAGCTTCGCGTTCGGTCTCGTATCGTTGTTCCTCTTCGTCGAGCTCTAATTCCTGTAATTGTTGTTGCGAACGGCTCGAAGAGGATGATGATGACGAACTGCTGGAGCTTGAGGCTTGTTGGGACGAACGGATAACTTCGGATTCGCGTGCTCGTAATCGGAGTAAGCCTTGGTAAGCGTTTTGTTCGTGAGCGAGAGCTGTTTCCAACTGCTTGGAATCTTCGTCGGCTGCGGACAATGCCGTGATAGCTTTTTGCATGGCAGTCCGTACTGCGTCGGCATGATCTTGGGATTCCTGGTCAGCTACATTTTGGATCAATTGTTCTAGCAGTGTGATGGCAGATTGTTGAGATTCAAGAATAACCGACAGGTCATCCGTGAAGCTTTTCGATTCCGCTTTTAAGTCATTCCGACGAATGAGGTTCCACGTGGCGGTAACAATTTGTTTTTGCAGATCGGCAAGTTGCTCGGCTTGCTGGGTGTTTTGATTGCCTTGGCTTTCGCCCTGTTGCTGTTGCTGTTGCTGAGCGGCGTCTTCGGCCGAGGGTTGTTCACCCTGGCGGAAGATTTCCTCAAAACGTCTTACCTCGACGAAAAACATGTCGCCGCGTGTCCGTCGTACTTCACCATCGGAGCCACGGTCTTCCGCCCAGAAATGATAAGCGAGTAATTGGTCCGGTCTTGCATTCATCGATTCAAAATCGAATTGATGATTGATCGTTGCCTTTTCTCGCGGTTGCACCGTGCCACCAAGCTGGACGTCCCGGATCGGTTGCGTGCCGATGTTGTAGGCGATGCCAAAACGTTCCAATCCGAAGTCGTCCCAGGCAGTGGCTTTGAGATCAAGTTCCTCGAGGGCGGAAACGCTAAGATCACGGGCGTTCTCAAGTTTGATTTCGGCGGGCCGATTGGGAATGGCTTTGGCGGATAACTGGGGTGGATACTTGTTTTTCCGACCTTTCTGATCCGTCAAAATTAATTCCCACTTCATATTCTGTTTCAGTGTGATGGAAGCGAGGTAGGTAAGAGGCCGATTTGGATCTGCCACCAGGGGTAGGCGATTACCGTCTTTGGTGACAAGCTCGGCGCTTTGAAGCGGCTTGTTAACAGAACAAATCCAGGTCAATCGAGTGCCTTCGACCGTATTGATGCGGCGTGTATCAAGTACTGTCTTAGTGGGCAGGTTGGTGTAGGCAGGGTATTGCAGCCGGGCATCGGCTTGGACCAAGTTCGGGAAATCGAAAACCGTAATCCGGTATCGGTCTGAGGATTGGTCAGAAAACTCCACGTGATAGTCAAATGACTCGGAGACTTCAGGGAGGTTAATTCCGAACAGCGGGTCATCGAGGCTGCGAGTCATGGGCAGGCTGCGCTGGGGGCCAGTCTGATCGGCGATCAAGAGGGTGGACTGGTGGGGAGTAATGCCTGAAAAGCGAGCGATTACGGTCAGATTGGAGCCACGCTCTAATTCCGAATCGCCGGGCTCAACGGTGATTTCCAACGGTACGAGTGGATTGCTTGGTAAGTCGGGTGGACTTTCTGCAAAATGGTTGGTTGCAATGGAGTCTGTGGCGATTAGGCGAGCGGATAAAACGCCGACGAGCAATATGGAAAAAACGCCCGCCAACCGTGCGATTGTCATACGTTTTGTTGAGATGACCGATTCCCAATGATGTTTGCGATCGTGAGTCAGCGCTTCCTTCACGACTTGTTGCTTGAGGTAACCGCCCGGCTCCTGCAAATGGGTAGATGACGTTTGATCAACGGCTGTGAGAAGTCGTTGTTGTAAGGCGGGGAAGTGGTCTTCGACGGTTTTTGCCACTTGATTAAGATCGCGATGGGCGCGTCGCGCGAAAAGCAGCACCAGACCGATGGCGGTCAGAGTTAGTGCGATGATTACCCAGCCAACAACTGAGATGTCGACTGAAAGATAAGTCGCAATGGTTGGGGTCAGGGCGAGACTGCTTGCTGACAACAGGCAGACGATAGCAATCGCGAGCCAACGCGAGAAGCCACGCAGACGCAGTTGCGTTTTCGTAAGTTGTTGCAGCAGTTGAAGGTCCATGACCGTTGTTCTCCAATTGATGGGTTATTCGCCCATTTGTCGATTCGCACGTCTGCCGAGTCGTCCGCCTAGCCAACTTTCTGCAATCAGCAGTCCTAAGGCGCCGAGGATTAGCCACCGCCACATCTGTTGTTGCGACTCCAATTCAATATCTCTTAGTTGACGGTCTTGTTCGACGATTTCTTTACCGCTTAAATGGTCTTCGAGGCGAAGACCCCGTTGTTCCAGTTCTGCTTTATCCAGTGGGTCAAGTTGCGATTCAGTCAAGGCAATGTTGAACGCGAGTTCACGGGTTTGACCGTCCTGAATGGATTGATAGATCCCCGGCTGATGGGCTTGGTCGAAGGAAAAGGGTGCATCTTTCAGTTCGAATCTTTCTCCATCAGGGGCAACGACTTCCACTGAACGACTGGCCTCTGCAAAATCGACGTGACTGCCCACCTGATGGGAATCGGTGAGTTCGGAAGTATCTTGATTGTCATCAAACATACCGGCTACCAGTGGGAGAAACTTTGTGGACAAAGCCAGCTGGCTTTCGCTGGGTTGCCAGCCAGTGGTAAGGATCCAGGCCGTTCCTTGACCCACAGTGCGTTGAACAAGTGCTGGAGCTTTGTTATCAAAGCTGGCGAGAATATCCCAGGGACTTTCGTGATCGGTTGAGAGATACCGATGTTTCCAAATGCGGATTTTCGTGAAGTCGTTAAAGCGAGGATCGGCGAAGGGAGCGAACAATGAATGTTGGAAGTCGATATATCCGAACATGGCGTACGATTGAATGATGGCTTCATCGATTTGCACAGATTTTAGATCCAAAAGATTCGCCAACATCGTCGACATCTGTTCGTCCTGGGCGCTATGTGTTTCCAGCACGAAGAGGATTCGGCCTCCCTCGGTGAGGTAATTACGCAAAGGTTGGTACTGATTCTCACTGACGGGTTGTGAAATCACAACGAGTGGGCAAGCGATTGGATCGAGTGTTTCCAGATTGGCGGGTGGCCACTGAGTTTTTGAGACAACTGAGTAGCGTGGTGTATCGAGAACAAGCTTGTGCAGAAAAAAATCCAGTGATTGCGTTGTGTTGTCGGCAATACCCAAATGAAGCAATTGTTTTGTGATGGCCGTCGAACGAGCGATGTAATGCTGATTGTCAAAATCTGCGTGATCTCCCGAGAGGGTTAGAACGCGGGAAGACGGATGGCGTTTGACCCGAACCGATCGCTGTTGATTGGGAGGAACTTGGAGCGAACGGTCGTATTGGGGGTTGGCTTCCTCTTCATCGGTCAGCCATTTGAGTTCGAATTCGCTTGTGCTGCTACTGGGCGTATTCGTAACGCGAACCAAAAGTTCGTCGGAGCCAGTCGACGAATCAGGATGTAATCGATGTAGGCTCGCATTCCCGGATTGAATCGGAACAACCTGTCGGAGATCGACTCCGATTTGCGGTGGCCACCGGATACCGTCGAGTCCTTTCAGACTGCTGCCAACCTGGAAATCTGTGATCAATACAATTTGGCCAGAGGCCGTTCGTGTCCCTTCATTTTCTACTTCGGATCCATGCAATAATTCCAATGCGGCTGGTAACGCTTTTCCGAGATCGGTTGCGAGCCAGCTAGGCGAAAGAGTTTTCAATTTTTCACGGAATAATTCGCTTCGCTGACTCGATGTCATACGGGAATGATTTTCCAGGCCGATAACTTGAGTTACGTTGTTGTCAAAAGCAAGGAGTGCAACGCGGTCTGTGGGCAAGAGGTCATCGACTACGGCCGCTACCTCATCGGTGGCACGTTTCCAAAGATCGGGACGTTTCATACTGGCACTTGTGTCCAATAAGACAACGACCTCTCTCGAGGGCACGAAGCCATCCTGTAGATAAGAGCGGAGGAAAGGCCGCGCGAATGCGGACGCCAGCAGGAGCAATGCTAGTCCTCGCAGCAACAGCAGTAGCAGATTATCCAACCGACTTCGTCGTGTTAGTCGAGGCGGCGAGGCTTTGAGGAACATCAGTGAACTGAAGGTTTGCTCACCCTTGGGACGTCGCTGGATTAAATGAAACAAAATTGGGGCAGAGATAGCGAGCAATCCGAGAGCGTACAGGGGAGCTAAAAAACTCATGGCGATGCTCCCGCTTGCGAGTCGATTTGTCGGCGATGTGAACTGGCTTTACCTTGTCGCATCTGAGCGGCCAACAGTTCAACTAACGCCACATCAAGGGGCACGTCAGTTTTCATCGTTACCAGGTCGATGCCCATCCGATCACAGGCGTTTTGCACCTCCGACGCGTGCTGCTGGAAACATTTCAGGTATTCACCTCGGGCCGCAGCAGGATCGACAAACAGTTCTCGGGAAGATTCAAGATCGCGAAAGGTGGCTGACGTGTCGAAGGTGAAATCGACTTCGGCCGGATCGAGCACCCGCAGAATCAGGACCTCGTGCCCGCGGGACTTCAGATACCCCAGGTGTTTCTCCAGGCGGTCGACGGGTGCGAGCAAGTCTGAGATGACGACGACCAATCCTCGTTTGGCCACGAGTCGAGCGATCTGCTCCAGGGGTGCGAGCAAATCGGTACCTTTTCCTTCCGGAGATCGTTCCAGGAAGACCATCAGTTGATGCAGATGACCATGCCGATGCCTGGCGGGAAGATAGTCACCGAGTTCTTGATCAAAGGTCAGGAGTCCGACGTGATCCCGTTGCAGTGTCAAGTAGTAGCCGAGTGTGGCTGCCAGCGTGCGCGCGTAGTCTGTTTTGGTGTAATCAAGCGATCCGAACGTCATCGAGCGACTGAGGTCAACGACGAGATAACAGCGTCGGTTGGTTTCATCTTCGAAGCGTTTGATGTAATAACGATCGGAACGGGCAAACAGTCGCCAGTCGAGATACCGCGGATCGTCGCCCGGGCAGTATTGGCGATATTCGCTAAATTCGACGGAAAAACCGTGAAAGGGACTGCGGTGAAGTCCGTTATAGAAACCCTCCACAATGGTCTTCGCCCGAAGTGGGAGATTCTTGATGCGCATGATGGCTGCCGGATCGACAAAGTTTGCCGGACTCGCACGTGGAGGCATGCGTTGTTTGGTATTGGCTGACGCCATGACATACTCTCTAACTAGAGACGGTTTCCAGCAAACGTGTGATTACGTTGTCTACGGTGATTCCTTCCGCTTCCGCTTTGTAACCAACCAGGATTCGATGTCGGAGCGTTGGTGCTGCGAGCGCTCGAATATCCTCAAAAGTTGCATGGGCTCGCCCGGAAAGGATAGCGCGTGCTTTGGCTCCAATCACGAGCGTCTGTGCGGCGCGTAATCCCGCACCCCAGCTGACCCATTCGTTAACAAAGTCGAGGCTCCCTAGCTGCCCCGGTCGACTTGCCGCTGACAGTTTCACGGCGTAGCGGGCGACATCGTCCGCCACGGGAACGCGCCGTACAACATCGTGGAACTTCAAAACGTCTTCGCCTGAATACAGAGGCTCAATGCGATCGGGGCGTCGGGAGGTTGTTTGCTTCACAACGGCAAGTTCGTCTTCCTCGGGCAAATAGTCAATTAACACATTGAACATGAAACGATCCAGTTGAGCCTCGGGCAGCGGGTAGGTCCCTTCCATCTCAATCGGATTTTGGGTCGCCAAGACAAAGAACGGCTCTTCGAGTTGATAGCGTGTGCCGGCTGCGGTCACCTGATGTTCTTGCATGGCTTCCAGGAGTGCCGCCTGGGTTTTGGGCGGTGTACGATTAATTTCATCCGCCAAGATCACGTTGGCAAAAATCGGTCCTTTCACAAACTGCATTTTTCGGTGGCCGTCACCAGCGTCTTCCAAGATTTCCGTGCCTGTGATATCCGCCGGCATCAAATCCGGAGTGAACTGAATTCGTTGAAAACGCAAATGAAAGACCTGGGCGATCGAACGAACCAGGAGAGTTTTTGCCAAGCCAGGCGCTCCGGTGATCAAACAATTACCACCGGCGAATAACGCAATCAATAATTGTTCGATCACATCCGTCTGACCAACGATGACCTTTCCTAGCTCGCTGGTGATGCGTTGCCGACTGTCTTGAATCATTTCGACGACTTGCTTTTCGTCGTCCAGCGTCTCGATGGGAGTATTCACAATGTCAATTTCTGGTGCGTTGGGGGTGATTGGGACGGAAACAGACGCGTCTCCCTAATGGGTCATGGCATAGGTCACGATGTTAATTCCAAGCGGATACGCTTTCTTGACGGAAAATTCCTGGAAATACCATTCGTGTTCTCCTTCACGCTCCCAGCCATCACCCAGGTCCGTGTTGTGGCAGATGAAGACCATGATACGCCCTTCGTCATCCTTGATGGCTTTATAGTAAGGTGTGCTTGTGTCGGAATCATAACGAGGTTCCCACGTGATTCCCCGTGAACGACCGGAGACAGCGATATTGATGGAAGGGACCTGCGGTTTTTCTTTCAATTGGTAAACACAGTTGAAAATTTCATGATTGAGGGGGACCTCTTCGGGTTCGCGATCGGGAAGTACACGCTTGATCTGGTAGCGGAAGTTCTGATATTCGGCTTCGCCCCAGAAATCGTCGACCATCAGGAATCCTCCATTGAGGAGATAGCGACGGAGGGCAACGATTTCATCATCATAGAAATGCAAACGTCCCGGCTCGACGATGTAGATGAAGGGATGGTCGAATAATCTCGGATCGGTCAGTTGCAAGACGATGGGATCTGGATTCACTTTGAGTGAGGTGAGTTGCTGTAACCGCAGCGAAAAGTTGAGATCACTATCTCGGTAATCGGTTCGCCATCCGCCGCCGCCCCATCCACGCCCTCCGCCATGGGAGTCATAACGAATTCGTACAAATGTGAAGACGTCGTTAGCCACCTCCGGACTGTTTTGCCAGGTGGGGACGCCGCCCCGTGAATCAGCTTGGTAGCGGGACCTGCGGTTCCAACGATCTCGTTGGGCGCTGACGAGTCCCGTAGCGGCCAACACGAGTCCTATGATCAGTAGTCCACAACAGACAAGAGCACGTCGATACTTCGCGAAACCTCGAGGGTGGAGTGCGGCTGTATTATTCGTCACGCGGCACCTGCGGTTCGGGGCTTTCCATGATCTGGACTAATTCCAACAGTAATCGCTGTGCTTCGCGATAGCGGGGGGCCGATTCGAGTGCCATCAGTACCTGGAGTTTCGCATCTTGAAACTTGCCGATGTCCCGCAAGGCGATTGCGAGCTGATAATGGGCAGCGGCCGGGTCGGCGGGATCCATCTGCAACAGCGCCTTTTGAGCCGAGATGACGTCGCGTGGTTGTTTGAGTCGCGCCGACGAAACCGCCAGCTGCTCGTGACCGCGCGGTAGTAATGGGTTAACCGCAAGGAATTGCTGAGCATCATTGTAAAGTTGTTCCCAATTCTCAGCTGCTCGATCAAGCTCCATGAGTCGACTGTAGACATCCATCGCATCGGGCTGAATAGACGCAAGGTGCCGAAGCAATTTTTCCTCTGCCTTAAAGTCTTCTAGGTTTCGGTGGACGGTTGCCATCAATTGTGCTGCGTTGCCTGGATCCGTATCCTCTGGAAACTGATCGTAGAGCGGTTGGAGAACCGTCAGAGCACGTTGCCACTGCTGATCACGAACGAGTTTCGTTCCCAACGCCTTGGTCAGCCAATAATTATCCGGGTGAGCGGCTTGTAATGTTGTCAGCGTTGCCAGATCAGAAGGAGCGGGTAACAACGAACGATCCCAATCAAGTTCCGGTGCAAATCGGTTGGCTCGGTCCCGTGCGTAGCTCGCAAATAAATCGTCCAAGATTTGTGGGGGAGCCATATAACGCTCGAGTGCTTTTTCGATTGGCATCCCGGCCGCGAGATCAACAAGAATGCGACGAAGGATGTCGTCACCATACTTTTCGAGGATGAATTCAATGACCAGGGACGATTCGAAATAGGCGAACTGCAGGTGGGTGGGTGTAGGAGGGCGCAGAAAGGCAGCGCTGAGTTGGCTCACAGGTGTCAAAGCATCGCTGAGAATCATTTGCCGAAACTCAGGCGTCATGGATTGGCCCCAGGCTTGGTTGGCCTGCCGTTCTTCGTAAACGGAAATCCCTTCACTTAGCCAACGCGGCATGCGATTGTTGGTTTTTGTGAGCGTAACAACATGACAGAATTCGTGCCAAAGCACCGCTTGCCAATTGGACGGTGTAGGGCCCTGTGACGCGGGACTATTGGCGGTGATCACCTTGCCAAAGCAAACGCCGAGATATCCGGATCCGCCCGGTAGGCCAAAGGTTCGGATCGCGAAGTCTTGTTGTCGCGGAAAGATTTCTACAATCACTGGCTCTTCACCGAGCGAGACCTCGTACTTCGAGCAAAGTGCCTCGCGCGCCTCGGTAAGCAGTTCTAAGACTTGTGTGCCGTAGATAGACGCTTCGCGAGCTTCCATTCGCACGATGAAACCATTTGACGTGAGTGTTGTGTAGCGTTCGATTTTGTCCTTGAGGGCCATTAAGTTGAACGCCACGACGTTGTACGCGTCCTGGCCCTGCACCTCTGCCGCAAGTTTCCAGCCTTCCTTTTCTTTTCCGATGCGAAGCAAATCTTGGGCGAGCTGGAATTTTGCGGGCAAGAAATCAGGTTGGATTACCAGCGCCCGACGTTGGTAGGTGGCACCATCGGCAAAGCGGTATTTTTGGGACAATTTGCGACCGATCAGGTGGTCAACTTGGTGGTTGGAAGTCCAGGTGGATAGAGCAACCTTTCGTAAGGCTTGCTCACCCCGATAGTGACCACTCAGGTGGGCAATCACTGCATGAAAGGCCCATGCCTCCGGTTGCAGCGGATTAACTTCAAGCACCTTTTCCAGAATCGTCTCGGCTTCCGAGAATCGTTCGGCGTCAATCAGGTAATCGACTTGCAGCAGCAGAGATGGGACGTGTCGAGGGTTGAGTTTCAACGCTTGCGATAGTGCCGCGTTTCCCTTGTCGGTGTCACTTGGCAGCCAGGCGCGGGCTTGCAGATAAAAAATCTCGGGATTGTCCTGCTCCAGCTTTGCAGCGACTTCAAGGTTCTCCGCTGCCATTCCGTAGTCGTGTTTTTCCAACGCCAATTCCGCCGTGGCAATGTAGACGTCGGTGTACTTGGAATTTCTCTTTCGAACGCGGTCGTAAATGATGTCGAGGATTTCTCTGGCATCCTCGCCTTGTAGGGCAAAGAATCGGCCGAGTGTTATTTGATCCCGCGAGGACGAGTATCGCCATGGCGATTGACTTACGAGACGATAGATGGTCTCCAGTTGCTTTTCTGCTTGATCCGCTTGATCCAGCATGCGATAGATCTCGTAACCCTGCAGCCGCAGGGCGATCCGATTTGCGTAACGCTTTTGGGAATTCTGGAAAACTTGCTCTGCCTCCGCGTATCGACCTCGCGTTAGCAGGCATTCGATCAATAATTCAGACCACTGTTCATTCCAAACGCCCCGCTCAACCTCTGCACGCGCCAGCTGTTCGCAAGCGTCATACTGGCCTGAAAAAAGAAGTTTCTCTGTTTCCCAATGACTCGCACCGGGCACGACCGAAACGTGGGTGAGTAAACCGAGGATCCCGCCTAGCATCGCGAGTAAGAGTCGCCGGGGTGAGTAACCGCCCCTCGCCTTCGAATTGACCGTTAAGTGCTCCATCAATACGCCGTCGACTCCTGCGGGAAGAACGATCAGTATCGGTATTTACGGGCTACGAGAATTGTATCCGCGAGCCGCCAAAATCACAACGCATTCCTACGTAATCGGTGATTCGCCAAGTTGGCAAGATAGGCGGAGAATGTAACGACTTGTTGTCGGCTCTAACATCGACGGTTTTTGAACTGACATCGCCACGTCTCAGCGATCCTGAGTTGGCCGTCGATTCGGCCGATAGACAAGATTCCGCTTCACGCCAAAAAAATCTTGGTGATTCAACGACACGCGAACTTCCGCCCGATTGCTGTTCGTGGAAAGGCTTAGTAACCGGCCTTTGGTGGAGGACGATTCAGGCTACAATTGCAGCTTTTCCAGGGGCAAAGTTCAAGATTATTTTTCCATGAATCGATCCACTGAAGAATTGACGGTCCAGAAAGCACGCTCCTATCGACGCTATCTGCAGGCGGCAGGATTGATTGCCGGTCCAATCATGGCCGGAGTTTGCTTTTTCCTGTTGCCCCTCACTTACGTCGACTTAAAAGGAAACATTGTCGAATTTTCTGTCGCAGGGCGAGCAACCCTGGCGGCGATGGTATGGATGGCGACTTGGTGGCTGACCGAATCAACCCATATTTCGGTCACCGCGTTGCTTCCCTTGGCCCTGTTTCCATTATTGGGTATCGCTGACATGAAGGAAGCGGCGGCGCCGTACGCCCATCCGTTGATTTTCTTGTTTTTGGGTGGTTTTATTCTTGCCCTATCAATGAGCCGTTGGGGACTGGACCGGCGAATTTCCTTGATCACGTTACGGATGGTTGGGACCCGACCGACCCGAATGGTGGCAGGATTCATGATAGCCACTGCGGTCCTCAGTGCATTCGTCTCGAATACTGCGACGACGGCAATGATGCTACCGATTGCGCTCAGTGTGATCGGCTTGGTCGCTGCCAATCGCGAGCAGATCGATGCCAAATGCATCTCGAACTTTTCCACCTGTTTGATGCTGGCGATCGCCTATTCGGCTTCGGTCGGCGGCATGATCACGATCGTGGGGACGCCGCCAAACGTTTTCCTGGTGAGTTTCTTGCGGAACACGATCGACGAACCGAATCAGATGAATGTCAGTTTTGCACGCTGGTTGTTACTCGGCATTCCTTTAGCCTGCCTTTTCTTGCCGAGTATTTGGCTCTTACTGAGTAAGGTGCTCTATCCCGTCAAGTTCGAGACGATTCCAGGGGGGGATCGATTGATCCTCACTGAACTTAAAAAGCTTGGCTCAATGAATCGTGGAGAATGGGTGACTTTCATTCTCTTCTTGTTGACGGCCGGCATGTGGATAACGCTGCCGTTGTTAAAACAAATTCATCTCACCGTCGGCGAAGGGGAGATTTATCCGCTGGAGAAATTAACGGATCCGGGGATTGTGATGTTGACCGCAGTCTTACTCTTCGTGATCCCGACGGGAGACAAGGAACGCCGGTTTACCATGGATTGGGAGACGGCGGTCAGATTGCCCTGGGGGGTCCTTGTTCTGTTTGGGGGCGGATTAAGCTTAGCGGCAGCCGTAGATCGAAACGGCGTGGCTCCATTCATCGGTGGTTTTTCGTCCTATGTTGCGGGTGTACCTCCCATCGCTTTGGTATTGGCTATCACGACTGTGATTGTGTTTTTGACGGAACTAACATCGAATTTAGCCACCACGGCGGCGGTGATTCCGATCCTGGCCGGGTTGGCACCTGGGTTGGGAATGCACCCCTACGATTTAATTGTTCCTGCCACCTTAGCCGCCAGCTGCGCCTTTATGCTACCCGTGGCAACGCCACCGAATGCGATCGTTTTTGGATCAGGAAAGATTACGATAGGTCAAATGGCTCGTGCGGGTTTCTGGTTGAATTTACTAGGTATTCTGCTTGTGACAGCCGTTTCTTCTGCGTTGGTCAAGGTAGTGTTTGGCCATTAGTGCATCGATCGTAAAACGTTTCCGTGGATGACCAATGAATTGAACCGACGGAAGGTCGAGCAAGATTTCACGTGGGTTGATCCGACGTCGGGACCGTTTGACGACACGCTCGGTGACATGATCTGGCTTCAAACCGAGAAAACAGGCCTTTTTGGCGGCTTATTCGGCAGAAAATTCGAGGACGTAGCCGCTAGCGTGCTCGGAAGGGCGAAGGGGTGATGGCGATTGGATCTCAGCGCGTAGCGGGAAAGTATGAAAAATAGAAGGTTTTCGCGAATCTCGCATCGTTGGGTCGGGGTACCCATTCAGGGAAGCTGAGGCGGTCGATTCAAATCCAAGGCGATCATTCGAGCCAAGAATTTCTCTCGTGCCAAAATTCGCCTTGGCCGCTACACTCCCAGATGGGAAACGGTTGAGCTGGGCGACGCCGTCGAACACGAAGGTGACATGATCGAGCGGAGTAAGTTTAATGCTGTACGCATTTGAGAAAAGATTCTGCACGATGGAAGCGAGAGATTTTTTTACCCGAGGTGATGATTCTATGCTCAAAGCTGTTGTTGTGATGCTTTTCGCGATGTCAATTCTTGTTTCGGTTACCGTGTCTGCTGCGGATAAGCCATCTCCCGTGGGAAACGAGGTTGACGATTTTCAACTCAAGGATTTTCGTGGCAAGAAATTTCAGCTGTCGGATTTCGACGACAAAAAGATTGTGGTGCTTGCCGTTCTAGGGACCGAATGCCCCCTGGCGAAACTCTATGCTCCCCGTCTCAATCAGTTGCTCGATGAATTCGAGTCGCAAGGGGTTGCCATTTTGGGAATCAACGCGAACACGCAAGACTCGATCACAGAAATCGCAAATTACGCTCGCATTCACGAGATTGCTTTTCCACTGGTGAAAGACGTAGGGAATCGTGTTGCTGACCAGTTAGGTGCGGTACGCACGCCGGAGGTGTTCGTGCTGGACCAAGCCCGCGTGGTTCGTTATTGGGGTCGTATCGACGATCAATATGGTGTCGGGTTCATTCGCGAGAAGCCAACCCGGCAAGATCTTCGTATTGCGATCAAGGAATTGCTCGCCGGGGAAAATGTCTCGCAACCGGAGGCAACGTCTGTCGGCTGTTACATCGGTCGGCAGCGCGAACCAAATGAGAATTCCAAAGTCACGTATTCCAATCAAATCTCCCGATTGTTGCAAAAGCGTTGTGTGGAGTGTCACCGAGACGGTGAGATTGCTCCTTTTGCATTGCAAGATTATGACGAAGTCGTTGGCTGGGCAGAAACAATTCTGGAAGTGGTTGAAGACCGCCGCATGCCCCCGTGGCACGCGAATCCAGCACACGGTGATTTTGCGAATGGTCGCGTGCTGAGTGATGAGGAAAAGCAGCTGTTAACCGATTGGGTGAATGCGGGTGCTCCGGAAGGAGATCCGTCTCAATTGCCAGAGCAACTTACGTTTCCAGAAGGGTGGCAACTACCGAAGACTCCTGACCTCGTTGTAGGAATGAGTGAACGTCCGTTTGAGGTACAGGCGGAGGGAACAGTACGCTACAAGTATTTCACGGTGGACCCTGGCTTACAGGAAGACAAGTGGATTCAGGCCTTGCAAGTTGTGCCGGGGAATAGTGCGGTTGTCCATCATGTCCTGGTATTTGCGATTCCCGAAGGCACGGACGCACGGGCGACCGGCGGCGGGGTAAACGGTTTCTTGGCAGGCTATGTACCAGGCTTGCGCGCGGAGCCTTTTCCGAGTGGAATGGCAAAACGAATTCCCGCGGGTTCGAAACTCTTGTTCCAAATACACTACACCCCCGTCGGGTCTGTGCAACAAGATCTAAGCAAAATTGGATTTGTGTTTTCTGACGAGGCTGATGTCACGCACGAAGTAAAGACGATCAGCGCCTTCCAACGGTTCTTCACGATTCCACCGAGGGATTCAAATTACGAAGTGACGACCCGGACTCGAGTCCGGGAGGACTCGCAATTGTTAGCCATGATGCCCCACATGCATCTGCGGGGGAAATCATTCCGTTACCAAATTCGACAGCCCGGCTCCGATGAATGGGAAATTTTGCTCGATGTGCCGAATTATGATTTTAATTGGCAAACGAATTATCGACTCAGTGATCCCATGCCTTTACCCAAGGATGCATTCATCAAGTGCGTCGCTCATTTCGATAACTCGACCGAAAACATGAGCAACCCGAATCCCCGAGAGCGGGTCAAGTGGGGTGAGCAAACCTGGCAGGAGATGATGATTGGGTATTTCGAGGTTGCAGAACCCTATGATCCGAACGCTGAATCCTCAGTCGTTTTATCCCGACGTGATACGGCCGAACAGTACATCCTGCAATTAGACAAAGATGATGACGGTCAACTTCAGGTCAAAGAGCTCCCGTTCCGTTTTAGAATTATGTTCGGCGGATCGGATAAGGATGGTGACGGGGTGATCTCAATCGACGAGTTGATCGGGGCATTCGGACGCCGTTTGCGGTGACCGGGAGGAAGGCAATCGCCGCTTGCAGGGTCTGTTGTTTTTTTCGGGTGAGATCGGCTGGGGCAACCTGGCGGCAGGCAGGAGGATTCTCACGGAGAGTCCGCTCGCCGAAATCGTTCGCCACCATTCTGGAACGCTTAATCGCATGCTCTTCAGTGGTTCGATCCCAGAACGACCGATCTCCCTCCAGGCTTGATGCAAGCAGACTCGAAAACAGCTAAACTCTGTGATCAGATCGAAATTTCGATCAACGCTTGCCGTTTTAGGGCAGCGAACAACCACGCAGCGAACAACCACGCAGCGAACGGTAGGAAACGCGGTGGGCCTTTGTCGTGCGGAGTTGCCATTGCAGCGATGATTCTAGGACGTTGGCGTCGTAGATAGAGGGAATGACATGAAAGCGGTTCAGGTTCTCGAAGCAGGAAAAGCCGAATTTTTGAATGTGCCGAAGCCAGAGTGGCAACCAGGGCATGCTTTGATCCGTCCCCTGAAATTGTCACTGTGTGGGAGCGACATTCGGATGTTGTACCACGCTGCTCCGGATGAGTATCCTTTTGCCCCCGGGACGACCGGTCATGAGATGGTGGGCGAAATCGAGCAGATTGATGACCATCCTTTCCTCAGGAAAGGAGATCACGTTCTGGCGTTAGCTCCCGACCATCGGGCGATGGCTGAATATTATTTAGCCCCATTGGAACACGTCTTGCCGATCCCTGGTCGGCTTCCACTCGATCAGATGTTACAGGCTCAGCAACTGGGCACGGTGATTTATGCATCGCAAAGATTACCGAATATTGGGAGCAAAACAGTTGCCGTCATCGGGCAAGGTTCAGCTGGTTTGTGGTTTGATTTTCACCTGCGACGTATGGGTGCCCGAAAGGTCATCGCTTTTGATTTGGAACAATTTCGTTTGGACCATGCACGCCGTTTCGGTGCGACCGACGTCGTCGATAATTCATCTTGTGACGCACAACAGGCGCTCCTGAAAATCAACGATGGAGAACTTGCCGATGTGGTGATCGAGGCCGCCGGTGAGATCGATTCGATTAATCTTGCCGTCCATCTTGTGAAGAAGTATGGCGACGTCCTCTACTTTGGCTATCCACGTGGTCAGTACTTTTCTTTTGCTTTCGAAGAATTCTTTCACAAGTGCTGCAAAGCGACAACGATTGTTGGCGCGACCTGTGAAACAAACCAGACTTCGACACGCATTGCACTGGATGTGATCGCCTCGGGAGAAATTGATGTGACTCCGATTTTGACCCATCAGATTCCCTTTCGCGAAGTATTTGATGCTTACGAGCTGCATCGGACGCGAGAGGATCAAGCGGTTAAAATCTTAGTCGATATGCAGTAACTTTTTCCGGATGGGTTGGAAGGATGTCATCTGCGGCTCGAAGAAGGTAGATCACTGATCGGCTCTTCCGCCGCTTCTCGTTGGGAGTCACTGCAAGTAACTCCGCTGACGAACTCCCGTCGGTATGATCGTCATTTCACTTTTGCAGAAATGAGCCTGGGCCAAGATTGAGTTGAATAATGGGGAGAATCCATGTCGATCAGGAGTGGGGATGCTAGCGATGTCCTGAGGGTGGAAAGAACCAATTTCCTCTGAAAACGGCTGGAAACAACCCTATTCGAGATTTGTGGCAGCGATGAGCTGGCTGCGTCAGATTAGGGAGTTGACGAAAGGTCGGGGAATCGTTCGGATAGTTATTACGGTCGCTGTAGCGGGAAATACACGTGCAGCACTGGCTTTTATACTCTTCTTACCTCTTTCTTAATGCATGGTTGTTCGCTTTCTCCGCTTACGGTACCGACGACGACGCCAGCAACTTAGGCGTTTTGTCTATCATGATTTGTTGCACGCCGATGACCCACCTCATCGGCTCGCACTCGGGATAGGTCTTGGTGTGTTCGTTGCCTTTACCCCGACCGTGGGCATTCAAATGCTTATTGCGGGCTTTCTCAGTTGGCTGATTGGAGCGAACAAAGCAGTGAGCGTGGCTGTGGTTTGGATTTCCAACCCGGGCACGATGCTACCGATGTATTGGT
The DNA here is from genome assembly GCA_029243025.1 of Pirellulaceae bacterium. Classification (NCBI taxonomy): domain Bacteria; kingdom Pseudomonadati; phylum Planctomycetota; class Planctomycetia; order Pirellulales; family Pirellulaceae; species Pirellulaceae bacterium. Next base: position 33,720 of record JAQWSU010000025.1, read on the forward strand.
ATTGTTATGGAATTGGTTGTGCGATTTTAACACTGGAACCCGTCGATCGCTCTTGGTGGACGGAACTGACGGCACCGCCGCCAGGGTGGTGGCCGGCTGTTTCCTTCTATTGGTCGCGTCTTTTGGAGATTGCTGGCCCGCTTTGGCTAGGCTCTTTGATTGTTGGCTTGGTCTGCGGCTACACGACCTACTATCTCTCTTTCCGGGCGATCGAATATTATCGGCGTCGGCTCTAATCTTAACTGGTCGCTGTTTCCATCGAGATTCGCGACTGGGAGCTTCGATGCAACTGGGAGCTTCGATGCAACTGGGAAATTGCGTGAGAGCGGTTTGTGGGCGTGGCGATGCCCCCAACCATAACGGGGCACTATACTACACCATGACGAACTGTGTGACGGGCAAATCCAAGTAGGCATGAAGGCAGGAATCATGAGTCGGTTGGGGCTGGCGCTATCCGGAGGTGGTTTTCGAGCGACCGTATATCATCTGGGAGTGGTGCGCTTTCTCCGCGACGCAGGGATTCTGCCCAACATCACACACATGACCACCGTTTCAGGCGGTAGTATTCTCGGGGCTCATCTCGCCTTGAACTGGGACCGTTACTGTGGGACTGCCGATCAGTTTACTGAAGCTTCGGAAGAGATTCTCGAGGTTGTAAGACTTGACGTGAGAAATCGGATTCTACGGCGATTTCCATTTGCATCCATTGTAAATACAGGCCGCACCTTATTGCGAATGGGTTCTGTCAGGCAGCTTACGCGTCCCGGCCTTCTCGAAAAATATTATGAACAGTTTCTCTACGGCGATGTGCCTCTGTCTCACCTGCCGGAAAATCCCAACCTCCACATTTTGGCGACGAATTTGAGTGAAGGTTGTCTTTGTTCCTTTAATCGTCGTGGAATGTTGTTGCAGCGAAGACTGCCAGGGCGTCGCGATCAATTCGAGCGAATTCAAACGGGTTTGGCGACGGTATCGATGGCGGTGGCCGCCTCATCAGCGTTTCCTGGATTCTTTCCACCGCTCGAACTCAACGGATGGGAGGTTGGGGCGGACGGAGGTGAATTCAATCGACAAACGTTCACGGATGGTGGCGTGTACGACAACCTGGGCCTACGCATGTTCCGTTGCCTGGAACAGTCATCGGTTCGCGACGCAGTCCCTTTTCGTAAACAAGATTTCCTAGAGCTTGAATCTGTCACTGTCTCCTTGCGATCCGCACTTGGTTTGCCCGCCGGGACCCCGCTGCGCCGGCTTCGTGAGAAGTTGGACCGTTATGATCATGATCGGTTGCTTGAAAGCGATGCTAATTCGTCGGACAAGACAACGGAACTGATCGTTCGTGGTTTTTGGGAGATCATGCGAACCGATCGACTTTACCGCGACCCTTGTTTTCAGGAAATGCAGCTTGCTGATCCCGGAGCGCAGACGCTTTTGCAACATGTGGTAGAGTCGGGCAGGGATCTCGATCTGGATGACAGCCTTTGGTTAAACCGACAGATTATTGAGTCGGCTTTTCGGAAAGTAATCGGTCGGCCCTGCGTGAGGTCGACGAGTCAAGAGTTCGATGGAATTCTCGTGAGTGACGCGGGCGGTAAATTCAAAGCGACCCGTGATCTGCGACGTGGCGGGCTGGTGAGCACAGCATTACGCTCGTCTGATATTCTGATGGATCGCGTCTGGCAACTGGAATTGGAAGCCTCCATCAATGCTTCCGGAGTGATTTATTTGCCGATTTCGGAAGTCGTCGATAAAGCACAGGATCGCTGGGCACTTGATCCGGAAATACAGCGACAGGCAGCACAGATTCGAACGGATCTCGACCGCTTCACAAACCTGGAGATTTCAGCCTTGGTGCAACACGGATATTGTGTAGCAAGGCAGATCTGTCGGTCCCACCCACAACTCTTTCATGGTCCGATCGAATCGGGGCCCCCTTGGGATCCGATTGAGGAAGGACGTGCCGACAAGGTTTCATCTTCGCAAGGGGAAAGCGTGCGGGAATCGTCTGACTTGGTGACGGCTCGCAAGTTACGAGATTCGTCGCGTAGGCGAATTTGGAGTGCTTTGCTTAGCTACCGAGATTGGCCATCGTACGCATGGGTGCTATTGATTCTTTGCTTAGCCATTAGTTTGCCGACCTACATCCTGTCCATGCGAGAACGGGCCGCCCAACAACGTGTCGTTCTCACCGCCATTTCGGACATGAGTCCTGACTATCGTAAGATCCTGGAACTCCTTGAAAATGATGGCCCGGAAGAAATCAAGGGAATGCCGTTTAATGAAGTGAAGGAATTATCCGCCTCGGATCTAACAGGCTTTAATGTTCTGTCGGATACGAGGATCTTCGATTTACGAAGCTGGGCTAATCGAAATGATGATGCTTCGGCGGTGGGCTACGCCCGACTTACCGTTGAACGAACGAAGGAAAATACGAATCCCATTCTGCAAGTTCGTCGGCCAACCCGGGTTAAGGATGGGATTATCTCAAGTCCTTCCAAACGCTTGAAGCCGAAGCTTTTTCGGATGTCGCAAGGGGAACACAATTTCATTTGGGGGATCGACTTTGATTTTCACGAGGTTCCTTTTGGGGGCCGTTCCGATTTGCGAATCGAGCAGGTGTTGACCCCGGAAAACGCGAGTCTGATGGACGGCGGCGGACGTTTTCGCTTCTCGATCTATACGCCCACTAGCCTGTTGGAAGTGTGGATGTTGTTACCGAAGGGCCGCTCGTGTGATTCCTTCGAGGTTCGAGCCTTTCCGATTGGAAAACCGGAACTGGCGAAAATTGTGGTGCCGAATTCCCAGGTACAGCTGGCACTCGGTTCCATCGCCACATTTCGGCTGATTCGACCTACCGCGCCGTTCGAGTACGAGTGTGTTTGGAAATGGAACAAACTGGTCCCGAACCAATAAATCCGGCGAGTCGAGTTGGTGGGTATCTGAAGTCCGGTGGCTTCCGGCGGGCCGTGCTGTATTACTCTTGTCGCCGGGGGATGGGAGCGGAGCGAGCAAACCGGCTGGAATCGTACTAAGATTGGCATTTGTAATTATGCCAACAAGTTGCGTAAAATTACGTTGCACTTTAGGGCAAGTGTTTTGCTCAGGCAGCAATTAATGTTAGTCTCTCCGGCAGCAGCAAAACACTCCTGTTTGCCCTGGAATCATTTGATGCTGCCTGCCGCAGACGCCGGGCTCCAGTGGTGCAGGGCTTGTAGAGCCATCGCGGTGCCATGGAAATCGAAATCCAGTCTGGTCGTTCAACGATCGAACGGACTAGAATAGCCACGCGGAAGTCACTCACTTTAATCTCGCAGTTTTAATCTCGCAGTTTTAATCTCGCAGTTTTAATCTCGCAGTTTTAATCTCGCAGTTTTAATCTCGCAGTTTTAATCTCGCAGTTTTAATCTCGCAGTTTTAATCTCGCAGTTTTAATCTCG